>DATBYI010000708.1:0-9952 GCA_036513815.1 Solirubrobacteraceae bacterium | reverse complement strand
GCTGCGGGCCGGCGCGACCAGGTCGGGCAGCTGGTCCAGACCGGGGGTGGGGGAGGCTGTGCCCGGTGTTGCGCGAGGCCCAGAAGAACACAATCGAGGGCAGGAGCCCGAGGGTCGCGGAGATCACATCGCGTGGTGAACGCTCCGCTTACTGGCGCGCGAGGTGTGCGCGGAGTTCGGCTTCGGGGTCGTGGATTAGCTCGCCGCTGACGTCGAGGGTGACGCTGTGGAGCGTGCCGGTGAAGGTGAAAGGGCCTACGTAGTCGGGTGTGACTGGGGATCCCGGGTTTGCTCCGCAGGTGAGCGCACCCGGGTTGAACATGAACGGTGTTGTGACGGCGGCGTCGGCGTTGCCGACGAGGTCGCCGTCGATGTACAGCTGTAGCCTGCCTGGCGCGCCCTTGCCGTTCGGCATGTCCGGCTTGCCGGTGGGCTCGAACTCGAAGCGGAGCTCGTGCTCTCCTGATGGGACGTCGACGTCGGATTCGACGCCGAGGAGTTCGCGCCCGACGTAGTTGTGGACGTACCGCAGCTTGCGGTCCTGGATGAAGAAGGTGTACCCGCCCGCGGCGGTGCCCTGGCTAAGGAGCACGCCCTCAGCGCCCTGTTCGGGGATTTCGACCTTTGCCGTGATGCTGTGGGGGCGGTTCAGCACCTTCGGCGCGGCGAAGTTCGGGACCGATTGGGTGTTCGGCAGGTACGTGTAGCTGTCGCGTGGCAACGCGATCAGCGGCTTCTCGCTGGCGATCCGGGCGAGAGCGCTTCCATCGATTGGCATGACGTTGTACTTGCCGGCCTCGACGTACCAGGTCCCGATCATCGCGATCAACCGGTCCCGGTTCTCGGAGGCGACGTTTCGGGTCTCGGCGAAGTCCTCGGCGACGTGATACAGCTCCCATCCCGTCGCATCGAGCTTGGAGAGTACCTCCGAGGTGATCGGCTGCCCGAACGGCCTCCCGGCTTCGGCGAACGACGGGCCAGGCCACGGGCATACCGCCCGCCAGCCGTCGTGATAGATCGACCGGTGGCCGAACATCTCGAAGTACTGCGTGTGGCGATTGCTGCTCGCGTTAGGCTCATCGAGAGTGTGCGCGAAGCTGACCCCGTGCATCGGGGACTGCTTGACGCCGCGGATCTGTTCGGGCGGCTCGACGCCAAGGAGATCGAGTACGGTCGGCACCATGTCGATGATGTGGGCGTACTGCGTACGGACCTCACCCTTTGCCTTGATTCGGTTCGGCCACGAGACGATGAACGGATCGGTTGAGCCGCCGCGGTAGGTCTCGCGCTTCCAGCGCCGCAGCGGAGTGTTGCCCGCCCACGTCCAGCCCCACGGGTAGTGGTTGAAGTGCTTCGGGCCACCGATCTCGTCGATTAGCGCGAGGCTCTCTTCGATCGGCTCTTGGGCGTTGTTGAAGAACTGCGCCTCGTTCGTGGTGCCGGTCGGGCCGCCCTCGGCGCTCGCGCCGTTGTCCGAGATGACCATGATCAGCGTGTTCTCGAGCTGACCTTGGTTCCTGAGGAACTCGAGCAGCCGGCCGACCTGGTGATCGGCATGGCTGAGGAACCCCGCGAACACCTCCATGAACCGGCTGTACAGCTGCCGTGCCGGAGCGGGGAGCGAGTCCCACTCGGGGACATCCGGATCGTGGCGCGACAGCTCCGCATCGGCGGGGACGATGCCGAGCTCCTTCTGGCGCGCGAACGTCTTCTCGCGGTACGCGTCCCAGCCGTCGTCGAACACGCCCTTGTACTTGTCCGCCCACTCCTTCGCCACGTGATGCGGGGCGTGCGTCGCCCCGAAACACAGATGCAGGTAGAACGGCTTGTCCGGGTCGGCCTGCTTGGTATCGGCGATGAACGAGACAGCCCTGTCGACCAGGTCCTGGCTCAGGTGGTATCCCTCCTCGGGCTTCTTCGGAGGCTCGACCTGGTGGTTGTCGTAGACGAGGTCGGGATACCACTGGCTCGTGTCGCCACCGAGGAAGCCGTAGAAGCGCTCGAACCCCCGCCCCAACGGCCAGCGGTCGTACGGCCCGGCAGCGGTTTCCTGGTTACTCGGCGTCAGATGCCACTTGCCGACCATCAAAGTGCTGTAGCCGCGCTCGACCAGGATCTCCGACAGCATCCCGTTCTCGAACGGCATCACCCCGTTGTACCCCGGGAATCCCGTCGCGAGCTCGGTGATGCACGCCATGCCGTTGCTGTGGTGGTTACGTCCGGTGAGGATGCACGAGCGGCTCGGCGAGCACAGCGCAGTCGTGTGCATGCTGTTGTACCGCAGCCCCCTCTCGGCGATCCCATCGATGTGGGGGGTCTCGATCGGGCTGCCGTAGCAGCCGAGTTGACCGAAGCCGGTGTCGTCCAGAACAATCATCAGCACATTCGGAGCGCCCTTCTCTGCCCGCACAGGTGCCGGCCATGCAGGGCTGGACTCCTCAGCGGTGCGACCGATCACCCCCGGGAAGGCCGCGCCAGAGTCGTACTCCACGATCGGCATCAGAACGCCCCCGCCGCGCGCGCCGAGCGCACGCCATCGTCTAACTCCATGATCGAATCTCGCGTATCTGCCGTCGTGCTCATGTCTCGGTCTCTCCTGATCGGCTCCAAATAGGTCATCCCAGCGGTTCCCCGCGCCAGATGAATCAGGCGACGCTACGCGACCCTGCCTATTGCTCACATCACCCGATCCGGATGAGGCCGGGGCAATCGCGCAGTCTCGGCCGGTCCCGCCACAACTGATCATCGAGCCCCATGGGGCCTCGCCGAGGGCGCGAGTTCCACCTAGGTGGAAGGCCGAGGCCGCAGCAGCACCGCTCCCCTACGACCATGCCTCCTGCGGCGAATCTGCGGCGCCGACACTGAAGCGGGTCTCGAACTTGCCCGCCCGGACTATCGGAGCGACGGCGGTGGGGTGCTTGCCGCCCGTCACGAGTCAGGCGATCCGCAAGCACCCTCGTGACCGCGGAGCCGGCGTCTTGGATCTCGGCGAGACGTGCTCTTATGATTGGGCGCAACTTCTCGCCATCCTGAATATGGCTTGCTCGTGGGTCTTTGAGAATTGGCGAGGTGGCGCTCGGGCGCGACGTGGTTGTCAATACTGATTATCTGGTTGTGGGGGCGGGCGCGACGGGCCTTGCGTTCGTCGATGCTTTGGTGGCCGAGACGGATGTCGAGGTGACGGTTGTCGATCGACAGGCCGCCCCGGGGGGGCATTGGTTGCACGCGTATCCGTTCGTTCGTCTGCATACGCCTTCCGCGTATTACGGCGTGAATTCGGTGACGCTGGGCGAGGACCGGATCGACGAGGCGGGCGAGAACGCCGGGTATTACGAGCGGGCGACGGGCGGAGAAGTCCGCGAGTACTTCGCCGAGGCGGCCGAGCGGCTTTTGCTGATGGGGCGGGTCCGCTTACTCACGGGCTTTGAGCATCTCGGCGGCGGACGCGAGGGTGAACAGGTTCGAGAGCTGGGAGCCGGAAGGCTCCACGATGTCGTGGTGCGCCGCAAGGTCGTCGACGCGCGATACCTGGAGGCATCCATCCCTGCCACCCACGCCCTGCCGTTTGAGGTGGGGGCGGGCGCACGGGTCGTTCCGGTCAACGACCTGCCGGCGGCGGCCGATGCGGCCTTGTCCTACGTCGTTCTCGGGTCCGGCAAGACCGCGGTGGACGCGTGTGTGTGGCTTCTGGCGAACGGCGTGGAGCCAGACCGGATCCGGTGGATCAGGCCGCGCGACGCGTGGTTCTACGACCGCCGGCACTGGCAGCCGCTGGATCATGTCGCCGCGGTCATGGATGGGCTCTCTCTCGATGCCGAAGCGGCGGCGAACGCGACCGACATCAAGGACCTGTTCGAGCGGCTCGAGGCGTCCGGGAGGCTCCTGCGAATCGACCCGTCGCGGCCCGCGACGATGTACCGAGGCACGATGCTCAGCGCGGGCGAGTTAGACGCGTTGCGCCAGATCGAGGATGTGGTCAGGCTCGGCCGGGTGCGGCGGATCGAGACTGATCGGATCGTGCTCGAGCGCGGAGAGGCACGAACCGGCCCCGGCGTCCTTCACGTGGACTGCACCGCGCTCGGTCTGAACGACGCCCCGGCCACGTCTGTTTTCCTGCCCGGCCGGATCGTGCTCCAGCAGGTGCGATACCTCTCGCCCTGTTTCAACGCAGCCCTGATCGGCTTCCTCGAGGCCCACAGAGACGACGATGCGGACAAGAACCGACTGTGCCCATCCACCCCGTACCCCGGCAGGATCGAGGACTGGCCGCGGCTCATGCGCACCACGTGGAGGACCGAGGCGCAGTGGCTGAGCGAGCCCGACCTCGCTGCATGGATGGCCGCGAGCCGGCTCAACCTGATGCGCGCGCTTCCCGACCACGCAACCGAGACCGCCGTGCAGACGGCGGTCAAGCGATATCTCACGCACGTCGGCGCCGCCGTCGAGCGGATGAGTACCTGGGACAGATCGGGCCCTGCGACGGATCACACACGGCGACCAACCCACGATCCCCACGCTTGAGCCTGCCCCGCGCCTCGGATCACTCCGAGACCCGCCGTCAATCCGCGGCGCGCACCTAACCAAGGCCCGTCCCACCGGGCGGTCGATGTCGTCCATCGATCTGTGGTGAGGCGGCCGCGTGTGTGCTGGGGCCGAACGGGCCGCGACCGAACCGACGCGGCTCCGCCGCTAGCGGTTGACCAGCACCGCCTCATCGGCGGTCAGACCGGGCGAGTCGCAGCGCGTGTAGTCGCACACGTACGGCCGGCCGCCCGAGTCGACGTGGAAATGGACATCGTGTGGCACCGCGGCCGGGATGGCGCGCCGCAGGGCACGACTGATGGAGGTTGCGATTCGGGAAGTCATGCTGTCTCCTTGTGCTCGCTGGACGTACGAGAGCCGTATGCCCTCGCACAAGCTAGACTTGAACGCATCTTGTATACCAGCTGTCTCCCAAGTGTATCGACCCGTGAGTGCAGACCTTCAATCCCGCGCTGAAGCCCCACCGAGCTCGGCGGCGGCAGGGGCGTATCGGTACGTGAAGGAGCGGCTGCTCGACGGCCGGTATCCGGGTGGAGTCCTGCTCAGCGAGAACGAACTGGCCCGGGAGCTCGGGATCTCCCGGACCCCCGTCCGCCAGGCGTTCGTGCAGCTTGAGGCCGAGGAGTTGCTCGACATGTATCCGCGGCGCGGCGCGCTCGTCCGGCCGGTCTCGATGTCCGAAGCCGAGGACGTGCTCGAGGCGCGGCTGCTGATCGAGACGCACTGCGTCCGGCGCGTCGCCCTGCAGGGCCCGGCGCTGGCGGCGGTGCTGCTCGAAGGGATCGCCGGTCAGGAGCGCACGCTCGCCGACGGTGGCGCGGGCTTCACCGTGGCCGATCGTGAGTTCCACCACGCGATCGTCGCGGCAAACCACAACGCGATTCTGGTCCGCCAATACGACGCCCTGCGTGACCGCCAGCAGCGGATGACCGCGACGTTAGTCGCGCGCGATCCGGCCCGGGTGGCGCAGTTCATCGCCGAGCATCGCGAGATCGCCGGCGCGATCGAGCGGCGAGACGCCGACCAGGCGGTGGTCCTCGTGGAGGCCCATCTGCGGCGTGCCTACGAGCTCGCCCAGCGACCGCGCCATTGAAAGGCGGCTGGCGACGCAGTCACGGCAGAAGCCGGCCACTGTCGCGGCCGCCACGCAGCACCGATGGCTGAGCTGTTCCGTTCACTGCTGGCAAAACGGCTCGTTCGGTATTGACGTCCGCCGCATTCCTCCCGAGCACGAGGAGTCTCCACCGATCGGCGCGCTCGCGACTGCTTCTACTAGCTGAGCAAGAGAGCGCCGCCGTGTGCGGCTTCGCTGGTGCAAGTCGTCCGGAAGGGAAGCGGATGGCGGGCTCGTCCCGGGCGCTATCCAGTTGTACGGATCGCATACATCCGATGCTCAATGCTGGCGGAAGGCGACTCCGTAGAGCGGAACTTCGGCGAGGAGCGGAAGTTCGCCGACTCCGTGTCGTAGTCCCTCAGCTCGTCCATTGCAGAAGCGGACCTTCGTTTGCAGAATCGCCTTGGGACGACCGCCGAACTAGCGGCACCGAGTTAGCCGAGGCTCGCCGACTCGGCAAGCGGTCTGATCGGTTCGCTGTCGCAGTGCCGGCGGAGCGGTCGCCTCGCCGGAGCGGTCTCGAGCGCTGTTGGAGTTCGTCCGAAGCGCTGACGTGCTAGGCGGAGTCGGGTTAGCATCGGGCCTGCGCTGGCTGCTCCTCGCGTGGGAATTCGGGAGTCTGCCCGCCCGGTCCAAGCTCGGTGCTGCGGATTGGTCCGAAGTGGCGGTTGGCGTTAGGTGGAATCCAGCAAGCACGCCACTCGGTCTCCTGTTTCGCCGGGAACCCGGGCGTCGGGCAGATCCCATCTATCCAGCGACCACCGACCGCGCGGCGCGTCTTGAGATTGGCGAGGAGGAGGGCTTGGGGGAGTTCGAGCGCCGGACCTGGTCTCGCGTTGGCGTGGGTTCGAGCGTGTCATGGCCGTAGTTAGGGGTAGGCGCTGAGCGGGCTACACGTAGGCCAACGTTGACCGCGGTTTGGGACCGGCGGCGAGCCGAGCCGTTCGGTGGGCATTGGTGCTGGGGGCGCTAGGCTTGAGGGGCACACCTTCGTGGGGCCTCTCCCTCTCTCTCAGCCCAGCGGTGGTCTTCTCTAAGAGAAGAGTTGGGAGCGTGGCTGGGATGAGCATTTCAGAGCCCGGGTTGACGGGCCGACAGCAGTTGGCGGCGATCTCCCGCTCGATGGCGGGTTTTCAGCGCGAGCACTATGGGCGCGCGACGACGAGGGTCAAGGCGTATGCGATTAAGGACGTGATCGCGGTGGTAGTGCGCTCGAAGCACCTCACGCCGCTGGAGAAGTCAATGGTGGATGGGGGCGAACCTGAGCGTGTGCTCGCCCTGCGCGCGGAATTCGCTCGCGTGATGGCCGGGCGCTACACCCATATGGTCGAACAGGTCACTGGTCGAACCGTTATCGCGTTGCTCTCGCAGGCGCATGTCGACCCCGACATCATTCTCGAGGCGTTCTTCCTCGACCGACGGGTCGGGTCAAAGGTCACCGACGGCTTGGCTGAGGTAATCGACCTCTCGGAGGCGGTCGACACTTGTCTCGACGGACGTGAGGGACTCGGTTGACGTCTCGACCGAACCCGGTCCGGTCTAGGAACGCGCCGCCGGAACCGAGCGCCTGAGCCGAGGCGTCTGCTCCGGGCTGACGCTTGGATCTAATCGAGTCGGCGTGACTGGCCCCTAGTTGCGCCTAGACCCCAGGCTCAAGACCCGCTTGCGGCTCGGCACGGTGCTGGGCGATGATCGATTCGGGAGAACCGGGTCGCGCGGAGAGCAACTTGGTCGCGACAGACGGATCGGCTCCGACGACGACCCAGTCGCCTTAGACATCTCCGCTTGCGCACATCGTCCGTTTGACGATCGTCGCCGTGCCAATCCCCGTTTGGCGACCGAGGCTGTGATGGCTGGGGACGTTCCTCAGGTGAGCTCGGAACAATTCCGCCGATCGCCCCTGACACGCTTCTGGAGCTGGTCGACGGGCGACTGCTCGACTACGGGCACGTGACGTGTCCGGCGGGTGATCACGAGGATTCACGGCTGGCTGATCCGATGGACATCGGTCGGGGGACGGCCGCGCGATTCGTGGAGATAGGCCGGGCTACCCGCGAAGGTGACGGTCCGCTGCCGAGCTGGATGCACGATCGACACCCTCCTTGTGGGAACCGCAGGTCGCCCCGCCCACCCGCCGGACGAACTCGATAGCGAACTGCGGCGCGGATCGCCGGATCCGGAGGCGTCGACCCACTCGGCACCCTCACAAACTTTCATAATTCCTACTAAAGCTTTCTGGACGAATCGCCGATACGACGGGCAGGGGGCAACGGCAGAAGTCGGGGGCAGGCTGGCTGGTGCGTCGACGCGCGGGGGGTGCGCCCCTCGACGCACCTCTGGCTCCCGACATCGATTCTCACCTGCTCCCAGCGGGCGGCGATGAAGCGCGGCGACGATCGCGACGTTGCCAGGGTTGGTGGGCGTACTCGCTCGATTCCAGCTAGCTTCGACCCCCGGTTCGGACGACTTCCAGAACTGTCGGACCTCGGCGTCCACGCTCGGCCCGAGGCTGCCGCAAGTCGTGCGATCGGAGAGCGAGGCCGGCGACCATCCCGGGTAGTGCCACACAGGGAAGCGCCGCTGGCAGTTTGGCGATAGGCAAGTCGGGAGCTGATGCCGCTGATTAGCTTAGGCCCCGCGAGTCAAGAGCCGGCCAGGCGAGGTGGCTCACCAGGTCCAGACGGGGACCTCGCGGATCGGGTGCAGCTCGGATTCCGACTCGGCATGTGAGTTCTGTTGAGCGACGTGGGCGCCGAATTCGACGTGCTCCCGTACCGCTCTGCGAAAACGCTGGTCTGTGGGGAGCCCCGCTTCATCAAGGGACTCGAGGTACGCGGCGATAAACCGCTCGCGCTGCTCGTCGGTGATATTCAGGTGGCGGTGTTTGTCGATCAGGTAGTCGAATCCGAGCTCACGGCTGAACCGGTCCGGCCCCCCGAACGACTCAACGGTAAACCAGGTGAGATGGTCCACGTGAGTCGGCACGCGCGTGGTGAAGACATGTTTGAGGACCGGGTTGCAAGCGACTTCGCGTAGAAGATCTCCTCTAAGCGGTGCAGACCCTCATCGCCGCCCGCGTGCTCGTACAACGTCTCGTTTGTCGTGCCCATCAAACCGCTCCGATCGTGTCGCCTCACGGGAATCCCGGCTTCATTGTGCCCGTCGACTCTTGTCGCCCAGCTCGCGCGCGTCCAGCGGCCAGGGAACCTGCGTAGTGCCGAAACGCACGACCCGCCGCGCCCAGCTCGGCGATTCTCAGCTACCCCAGCACTGTTAGCTCGGCGTCGGTCCGCGGCCATTTTGCAACGGGCGCCCGCTTCCGCGTTGGACGAATCTCCACAGCGCCCGAGAATCCGGAAGCTGCGGTCAGTCGCCGGTACGCGCCTGCGTCGCCGACCCGATCGTGCCGCTGGCGACGGGACCGACCCAAATCCATACGGCCAGCCATCCCCGGTGCCCACGTTCGAATCTGGCCGAAAGTGACTTGGGCCCGGGTAACGCCGAGCTAACGGCGTTACGCGCCCGTTATCGATCGTCGGCTACAACGGGCGTCGGCCAACCCCGGATCGACCACCTTATGCGTCACGCACCGACCCGCACTCTGCTAACCGATTGCGGCGGGGGCGCCTGGATCGCTCTCGCCGCCACCGTCTGCGTGGTGGCGATCGCAGCGTGCGGGTCCTCGCGTAATCCGCACACCACGGCCGACGGTGGCGGGGTTGCCGCAGGAATCAAGTTCGCCGACTGCATGCGTTCGCACGGGGTGCCGACGTTCCCCGACCCTGGCGGCGTGGGCGGCGGGATTCAGATCCCCCAGGGGTCCTCGCCGGCGCTGGAAGCGGCCGTGCGGGAGTGCCGCGCGCTGGAGCCGGGAGGAGCGGGACCGTCACAGGCGACCGGGGAACAGAAGGCCATGATGCTTCATCTATCGCAGTGCATGCGCGCGAAGGGCGTCGACGGGTTTCCCGACCCGGTGAACTCGCTTCCGTCGAGCCCCGCCGGCTTGAGCTTGGCGTTTGGTCTCCGCGGGGCGATCATCGCGATCCCCAACACGATCAACCCGCAATCGCCTAAGTTCAAGGCGGCAGCAAAGGCGTGTCAGTTCCCGGGGGCCTAGATTCGCGGGCGTGGCGCCAGCGGCCGCGCGAGCTCCTTTATTGCACTGTCAGGGTCCCTGCGGTCGTGCCCACGTTGCCCGCTAAATCGGTTGCGCTTAGCTTGACCGTGTATGACCCGGGGGTAAGCGCCGGAACGGTGAACGAGTCGGTTCCGTAGGGGACCTGGCTCGTCGTCGTG
>DATBYI010000707.1:0-2088 GCA_036513815.1 Solirubrobacteraceae bacterium | reverse complement strand
ACCTCGGCGCCGGCATCGCGCGCGGCCACCGCCTGCCGGTGCGCCCAGATGCCCAGCACCGGGTCGTCCGGCGAGGGGTACCACTCCGCTACGACGGCGACGCGCAAGCGCCTACTGTCCGACGGAGAACAGCGCCTCGAGGTCGTGTCGCGAGTAGACCTCGAACGCCACCATCGTGTGCGTCCGCACGACGCCGGTGAGCTGTGAGAGCTGACCGGTGACGACCTGCGCGAGCTGCTCGGGCTGGCGCAGGCGGAGCAACGCGACGAAGTCCCATTCGCCGGTGACGGAGTACGCCTCGGCCACGCCGTCGAGGCCGGCCAGCTCGCCGCCGAGCGTGGCCAGCGCCGATCGGTCGGCCTGGATCAGGACGATCGCGTGGGTCACGCCGAGTGTGATTGCCCGGGGTCGAGGACGACGACGTTCGACTGCGTGGCCGACTCCACGTCGGACTTGAACGCCTGCGCGTCGGCCTCGATCGGCGGGAACGTGTTGTAGTGGCACGGGATCACGGTCTTGGCCCCGACGAGTTCGGCCGCGTCCACCGCATCGACGCTGTCCATCGTGTAGTGGCCGCCGATGCACATGAGCGCGATGTCGATCGGGGCGCGCTTGCCGACGAGCTGGAGGTCCGAGAACACGCAGGTATCGCCCAGGTGGTAGACGATCGTGTCCTTGAAGTTGATGAGCAGGCCGGCCGGGGTGTTGTAGGTCCCTTTCGGCGTGGTCGAGGTGTGCCAGGCCGGGACGACCTTCACCCAGCCCCAGTCGAACTTGACGGTCCCGCCCATGTTCGGATCGCGGACGTCGACGCCCTCCTCGCCGAGCTCGCCGGCGAGCTCGGTGATCGCCACCACGGGAGCGCCGGTCCGCTTGGCGATCGCCACCGTGTCCCCGACGTGGTCGCCGTGCCCGTGCGTGAGCAGGATCGTCGTCGCCGCTGCGTCCTTGGCGCTGATCGCGGCCTTCGGATTGCCGGTCAGGAACGGGTCGATCAGGACCGTGGCGTCGCCGTCGGCGAGCTCGAAGCAGGCGTGGCCTAGAAAACGCACTTCCATCAGATCAGTCCTCCTCTGTCGTTTGCGATTCCGGCGCGCCGGGGGTCTGTTCCGGTCCCCCAGACCCGCGCTCGAGCTCGCGCGCCAGCTCGAAGCCGACCGCAACCCCGACAAGCATCCCGAGGCGAGTCTCCTCCGCCAGCATCGTACGCACCGCGCGTACGCGCTCGCCGTAGTCATCGTGACCGGTCGCCTCGCGAACCGCCTGATTGTGGCCAAGGTCGAACCAGCCGCCCTCCTCGAGCGCAGTGGCCAGCACGCGGGCCAGGGACGGCGCGCTGCGCGCCACCACGTCCTGAGCCTCGCGCAGTCGCTCCGGATCGGCAATCGCTGCGATCGCCGCCTCCAGTTCGTCGTCGGTATACGCGCGATCGACCACGGGGCTCCGGATCATAGGGCGGGACCGCGGCCCGCCCGTTACCCGATGCCTTAGCGCTCGCCGGTGAGCGCGAGCGGCAGCCCGATCAGGAGCCCGGCCGCCACGCCGACTCCCGCGGAGATCCAGCTCGCGCCCGGAGCCGCCAGCGGCATCAGCGCGACGACCACCGCGACGACGGCGGTCCCGAGCAGATCGCCTTCGATGTCGCGACGGGCACGGAGCGAGAGGAGGTCCGGCATCGCCCAGGCCAGGAGCAACGCCAGCGCGCCACCGTTCGCGCCGAGCGCGAGCGGCAGCGTGGAGTTGGTCGCGGTGACGGCGGCGCCGCCGACCGTGGCGATCGCGAACAGAGCGAGCATCACGAACGGCCCGTGCCGGCGTTCGAGCAGCCAGCCGTACACGGCGATCGTGGCCAAAGTCACAATCGCGTAGCCCGTGTTGGTGTACGTGAACGGCGCCACGAGCAGCCGCCACCACAGGTGCGTGCCGTACTGGGCCCAAAGCTGGATGGCGTGCGTGCTCCCAACGAGCGCGGCGCGCCACAGCAGCGTCCCGGCGAATCCGGCCAGGACGATCGCGATCGTCGCGTACGGGTGGGACTCGCCGCGGATCCCGGGGATCTCGCCGCGGCGCAGGCGGGGCAGCGACGGG
>DATBYI010000706.1:0-18820 GCA_036513815.1 Solirubrobacteraceae bacterium | reverse complement strand
CAGCCGTGCGGCCCTCCAAAAGCAGGTCCGCGACGCCTTGGCGCGAGCCCCGAAGGGGCCGCCGAACGCGGCCGCCGTCGAGGCTGACCTGGCGGGATCGCCTGCGTCACTGGCCGGGATCCACGCCCAAGCCGACCAGTTACTCGGTGGCGAGTCCGCGCTCGCCGCCAGGATCCGCTCGCTCCGGGGCTACCCGATCGTGCTCAACGCCTGGGGCTCGTGGTGCGCGCCCTGCCGCGCCGAGTTTGGCCTGTTCGCCACGGCGGCGGCCGATTACGGTCGGCGAGTGGCGTTCCTGGGGGCTGACGTCAACGACGACACGTCCGACGCTCAGGCCTTCCTGTCCCAGCATCCGGTCAGCTACCCGAGCTACCAGCTGTCCGCCCAGGACATCACGGGCGTCGTGCCGCAGGGCCTGCTGGGGACGCCCTCGACGATCTTCATAAGCCCGACGGGCAAGATCGTCGCGGTTCACACCGGGCAGTACGAGTCCCAGGGGACGCTCGACGCCGACATCGAGACCAACGCGCTGGCCGGAGGCTGAGCACGCAAATGGGCCGCCCGTGGGCGGCCCATTGGAAACAAACGGGTTAGGCGGCGGAGCTACGCGCCGACGTCGATCGCCCGGCGGCCCGGGCCTCGATAGCCCGCCTGCTCACGCGGAGTGCGACGCCGTTCGAAGGCGGGCGCCCGGTGGGCCCGCGCCATCGCGCGGTTTGTGAGATATGTCGCAAACGGACGGTCGCTGACGATTCCCCAGGCGAGGAGTCCAATGATCCCGACCACGACGCCCGTGATGAAGACGATGTTCAAGATGATCATGATGGCCGGCATCGCGCGACCTCCGTTTCTCGAGACATTTGCAGGAGCCCTTTGAGCCTTCCCCACACACGGAAGCCGAGTGTCGGAAGAACGTAAGAGCTACGTCTGAGCGGGCGTAATGGACGCCGCGACCGGTCCCGCCGCGGGGTCCAGGCGGTAGCCGAGACCACGCAGGGTCGCGATGCTGACCGTCGTGCCGAGCTTCCGGCGGAGCGCCGCCACGTGGGCATCCACCGTCTTCGGGCCGATCGAATCGCTCGCCCATACGAGCTCGAGGAGCTGCTCGCGGGTGTGGATCCGGCTCGGATAGCGCAGCAGTGCCGCGAGCAGTTCGAACTCGCGACGCGTCAACTCGACCGCGTCCCCGGAAGCCGTGCAGCGCCGAGCCTCGAGGTCGAGCGCGAGCTCGCCGATGCGGAGCACGGTCTGCTCCGTGCCAAAGCCGCGCGCGCGGCGCAACTGCGCGCGCATGCGGGCCGAGACCTCTGGCAACGACAGCGGCCTCGTCACGTAGTCGTCGGCGCCCGCGTCCAGCTCGGCGATTCGGGCCGCCTCGTCGCGTCGCGCCGGGAGCATGATGATCGGGACGGTCGACTCGCGCCGGACCCGACGTATCAGCTCGAGCCCTTCGAGCTCGGGGAGAGCCGGATCGATCAGCGCGATGTCGACCGTGCCGCGGCGCAGTGCGAGCAGTGCCTCGAGACCGCTGCTCGCTTCCAACACCTGAAACCCCTCGCCGCGTAGGTAAGCCGCGATCGCGCCTCGCGCTTGGCGGTTGCCCTCGGCCACCAGCACACGGCCACCGGCGACGCCCACGGCTACCCGGCCGCTCGCTTCGTCATGGGTGTTCCGCTACCGCGTACGGGTAGGGGAGACCGTCCATTTCGCCCTCCTCGCGACCGCCCGCGGGTTCAGCGCACCGCCGCATCGATCGCGACGACGACGAATAGCAGCGCGAGGTACAGCAGCGAGTAATGGAACAGCAGGCCGGCGTTGGCCGGTGAGCTGTCGCGCGCGAGCCGCCAGGCGAGCACGCACAGCACCCCGCCGAGGACCGCTGCGCCCCCCAGATAGAGCAGTCCGAACGTGCCGATCAACCCGGGGACCAGCGTGACGGCCAGGAGCGCGATCGAGTACCAGAAGACCATCCGGGCGGTGGCCTGCGGGCCGCGCACCACCGGCATCATCGGCACGTCGGCCGCGGCGTAGTGGCGCGTGAGGAGCAGCGCGAGCGCCCAGAAGTGCGGAGGCGTCCACAGGAGCACGATCGCGAACAACCAAACGGCGCCCAGCCCGAGGCTGCCGTGCGCGGCGGCCCAGCCGGCCAGGGGTGGGATCGCGCCCGCCGCGCCGCCGATCACGATGTTCTGCGAAGTCGTGCGCTTGAGCCAGTAGGTGTAGACGCCAACGTAGAACGCGCCGCCGCTTAGCGATAACACCGCCGCCAGCGGGTTCGCGAACGCAGTCAGCACGGCGAACGCGAGCGCAGACAGAACGAGTCCGAACGCGGTTGCGCGACCGGGCGAGATGCGACCGGCCGCCACCGGGCGTGACGCGGTGCGCGGCCCCATCAGCTGATCGATGTCGCGGTCGAGGACGTGGTTGAGCGCGCTCGCGCCACCGCAGGCGAGCGCTCCGCCCAGGACCAGAGCGGCCAGCGGAGCCACGCCCGGCGCTCCGTGCGCGGCGGCGATCATCGCGCACACCGACGTGAGCACGAGCAGCGACATGATCCGCGGCTTGGTCAGCGTCACGTAGTCGCGCCAGCGGGCAGGGGCCACCGGCCGGGCGAACCGTGGCGCCGCGACGATGCCGGCCCCGGCCTGCATCACGGATTGGTCGACTGGGGCGCGCCGTCGCCGGCGTCCGTCCGGCCCTCGACCTCGGCCGCGCCGGCCCCCTGCGCGGCGGTCTCAGCGGGGTTGCGCGGCACCCGCATGATGGCGCGCGTCTGCCAGACCACGAGCGCGATCAGCAGGCTGATCGGGATCAGGAGCGACAGGAGCGAACCAGCCAGGAAGCTGCCTACGAACAGGATCGATGCCATGTCTACTCTCTCCGTTTCATGGGGTGAGGGCCGGCGTGGCATGCGGCGCGTGCTCCGGCGCAACGGGAGCGATGGGCGCCGGATCGCCACCGGCCGCGCGCACGGGCGCCGCGGGCGGAACTGTCTCGGGCTCGAGCCAGCGGTAGAAGGCGACGAAGAACGCCACCGTGTAGGAGATAGAGCCGAGCACCCACATCACGCCGCCGGCCAGCTGCTGGTCGGTGAGCGCCGAGATCCCTCCCGGCCGCGACACGAGCGACGCGTAGTGCGAGTAGAGCGGATGGGGCACGAGCACGAGCGTGATCGCGAGCACCCAGCCGACGACCATCGAGCCGACGGTATAGGCCACGCGCGCCGGCCAGTCCAGGCGCGGCCGCAGCGGACCGGGATCGACCACCCGAGCCCAGAACAACAGGCCGGTGAAGAAGAACATCGCGTGCTCGATCTGATGGACGGCGTAAGAGCTGAGCGTCGCGTTGTAGAGCACCGGGATGTGCCAGGCGACCAGCGTCACGTTGAACAGCACCCAAGCCGGAAGCGGACGGGCGAGCGCCCGCAACGGTGCGGTCCATCCCGCCCGGGCGATCGACCGGCCAACCGTCGTGCGGAGCTGGAGCGGGAGCGCGCGCCACATGCGCGGCCACGGCCGACCGAGCAGGATCAGCGGCGGCGCCACGGTCAGAAGCAGCACGTGCTGGAGCATGTGCACCCAGAACAGCTCCTCGGCGTACTTGTCGATCGGGCCGTCGAGCGCGACCACGATCGTTATGAGGCCCGCCGTGAAGGCGGCTACGCGCAGCGGCTCGCGCTTGCGCCACCCCCGACCTCCCAGGGCGTAGAGGAGCGCGGCGGCGGCGACGTAAACGAGCGCCGCCTGGAACGTCCAACCACCGAAGCTCATCGCTTACACGAGGTAGAGGATGATGAAGGCCGCCAAGCCGACGGCGGCGTAGTAGGCCCAGAAGAACGAGCACGCGTCGAGGCCCGCGCGCATGAGCGTGAGATCGTCCGCGGGTACGCCCTCGCGGACCGGGCGCTTGAGCCCCTCGCGCCGCGCGCGCCAGACGCTGGCGACCTGGGTCTCCATCCAGTAGACGCATCCGACCGCGAAGATCGCGTAGGTCGCGGTCCACCCGAAGAACACGCTCGCGTAGCCGCCGCTGGCCGCCCCAAATGCGAGCTGCGTGTACTCGATGAACTGGAGCACGATCCCGGCCAGCGCCATGGCGATCGCCGCGATCCCCGCGCCGACGGTGTCGGTGGGGCGCGTCGCGCCGAGCCGGAAGACGATCGCGCTGAGCGCGAACAGCGCGGCGATCCCCAACCCCAAGCCGATCGACGGGTTCACGGCACCGATCTTCCACCCGTTGTTGGTGTCGAGCGAGCGCAGGTAGAAGTAGGCGAAAACGAAGGCGATGAAGAAGAACGACACCGAGCCGACCCACAGCCGAACCGCCACCCAGACCGCGCGCGGCTGCCAGCCGCGCGGCTCGGGCTCGATGTGCGGCGAGAGGGGGGCTGAGGCTGATGAGGCTTCCATGGTTCTCTCCGCTCTTTTCGCCTACGCCGACCCGCCCGCCGGTGCCACGACCGGGGCTCGCACCGGGACAGGCTCCCCGTAGGGATACGGGTCGGGGTCGAACACGGGGGTGCGCTCGAAGTCGTACACGGGCACCGGCGTGGGCAGCTGCCACTCCGGCGACTTCGAGTGCCACGGGTTCACCGCGGCCGGCTCGCGCTTGATCAGCAGCGACCAGACGACGTTGTAGATGAACACGAGCATCGACAGGCCGAGCACGAAGGCCGACACCGATACCCAGTCGTTGAGGGGCTGGAAGCTCGGGTTGTAGGTGACCACGCGGCGTGGCATGCCCAAGAAGCCGAGCGCGAACAGCGGCGCGAACGTCGAGTTGAAGGCCAGGAACATCGACCAGAAGTGGATCTTCCCCAGACGCTCGCTCAGGTTGAAGCCGGTCATCTTCGGCACCCAGTAGTAGATGGCCGCGAAGAAGGTGAAGACCAGCCCGCCCATGATCGTGTAGTGGAAGTGAGCCATCACGAAGAAGCTTCCGTGCGTCGTGATGTCGCTCGGGACGTCGGACAGGAACACGCCGGATATGCCGCCGAACAGGAAGTTGAACGCCCAGGCTAAGCAGAACAACATTGGCACCGTGAACCGTATTCGCCCGCGCCACAGCGTCCCCATCAGGCACAAGAAAGTGAACCCGGTGGGCAGCGAGATGAGCTCGGTCGAGAGCATGTAGAACGGCCGCAGGTCGGCGTTGATGCCGCTCACGAACAGGTGGTGCTGCCAGACGAAGAAGCTGAGCAGCGCGACCCCGAGCATGCCGGCGACGGCCAGCCGGTATCCCCACAGCGGTTTTCGCGCGAACACGGGCACCAGCTCGAGCACGATCCCGAAGCCGGGAATCGCGACGACGTACACCTCCGGGTGGCCGAACACCCAGAACAGGTTCTGGAACAGGTACGAGCTGCCGCCCTGTCCGGCGACGTAGAAGGCGGTCTGGATCGTGCGGTCCATCGCTCCCATGAGCAGCGCGGCGATCAGCATCGGCGCGGCCAGGAACATCAGGAACGACGTGGCCAGCACGCTCCAGACGAAGATCGGCAGCCGCGTCCAGGTCATCCCCGGCGCCCGCATCGTGATGATCGTCGCGGCCAGGTTGAGGCCGAGCAGCGTCATCGACACGCCGACGAGCGCAAAGAAGCCGATGTAGGCGTCATAGCCGGCGGTGTTCTGGTCGCCGAGCGGCTGGTAACCGGTCCATCCGGTCTGGAAGCCGCCGAAGAAGATCGTGGTGAGCAGGATCACACCGGCTGCCATCAGCAGCCAGAACGTGAACGACTCGATCCGGGGGAACGCCATCCGGCGCGCGCCGATCATCGGCGGCACGACCCAGTTGGCGAACGGGCCGAGGATGCCCGACGTCATGATCCCCATCATCAGCGAGCCGTGGATGCCGACCAACGTCAGGTACTGGTTGGCCCCGAACACGTGTGTGTTTGGCTGAAGCAGCTCCGTGCGGATCAGCATCGCGTTCAGCCCGCCGATGAAGAAGAACACGCCGACCCCGACGAGGTACTGCAGGGCCACGACCTTGTGGTCGGTGCAAAGCCGGAAGTAGCGCCCGATGCCCTCGTCTTCCGCCTCGTGCTCGGCCAGGGTCGGCGGGTGCCCGAGGATTCGCTGGATCGGATACTTGGCGAACCCGAGGCCGATCAGGAAGCCGACCACGCCCAGGAAGTAGCCCAGGAAGATCGCGATGTCGTTCTGCCCGGCCTCGGCGCTGAAGTACGCGAGTCCGGCGCCGGAGAAACGACCACCGATCCAGTAGCCGATGATGTAACCGATGATCCCGAGCACGATCCCGGCCAGCAGGTTGAAGCCGATCAGGCGCCGCCAGAGAGGCGGTCGGACGGCGGGTACGGCGATCGTGCTCATCCACCTCTCCTCAGTGGTTGCGGGAAGTACTCCCTCGCGTACGGGGGCAGGGACTTGGCGGCCGGCGCGAACTGCACCTTCTCAGCCTTGATCCAGGTGGCGAACTGCGCCTTCGTCACGACGCGCCCAGTGTCGAACATGTAGCCGTGCCACACGCCGCACAGCTCCGCGCAGCGGATGTTGAACGCGAGCGGGCCCTTGGTCGTCACATAGGCGATGTTGTCCTGGCCCGGGTTGGCGTCGGCCTTCACGGCCAGCTGGTAGGCCCAGAACGAATGGATCACATCGAGCGAGGTGACGTGGAACTCGACGAGCGTGTGGGCCGGCAGCACGAGGTGAGGCGTCTCAAAGCCGCCGTAACCCGGCCACCGGTAGGTGAACTCCCACTGCTGTGCGATGACCTGGATCTGAAGCGGCGGGTCGGTCTTGGCGCTGGCCGGCGTGGCGATCGGGTTCGGGCCCTGCCCGCCGCCCGAGCCGTCGGCGAGCAGGCGGATGCTGCCGTAGCCGGCCAGGAACAGCACGATCGTGGTCGTCGTGACCAGCCACCAAAGCTGGATGCTCGAGTTGCCGCGGATCGGCGGGCCGTCGACGACGACATCCGGCGTGCGCTCGCGAAAGACAATGAGCGCGTAGGCCAGATAGACGAGGACGGCCGCCGCCACCGGCACCGACAGCGCCATCAGCACGGTGTTGTCGGTCACCTGGCCGGACGCCTCCACCGAGCCGTTGCCCGGAGGCAGCCCGGGTCCGATCAGGAACACGACAAGCGCCGTCCCGATCACGCTGACGACGAGCCAGATCAGCGTGATGCGCAGAAAGTGGTTCGGCTCTTTTGCCTCGGACAAGCCGTTAGACCACCTTGATGAAGCCGTCCATGTAGCCCACTGTCGCCATCGGGCCGCCTAGGCCATTGATGAACCCAGCGGCGCAGGGCACGAAGCACTGCCAGCGGTACAAGCCCTTGGCGGGGGTGCGGAACGTGAACGAGATCGTCTCGTGGGCGTTGCTCAGAGAGCACGGCGCGTTCGAGCACAGGTTCTTGGCGTTGGCACCGGGGCCCATCAGCGGGACTGAGAGACCGATATCCGGAATCGCAAACAGGTGCGAGGCCGTGTCCGGGTCGATCGACCTCGTCGGCTTGCCGTCCAGCAAGATGGTGCCGCCGACGGTGCCCTGGACCTGCCCGAGGAAGTTGTTGCGCAGTCCGGTCTGCGTGTCGTACTCGTAGATGGTCACGTGGACCAGCGTGTGGGCCGGCAGCACGTAGGTGGTGACGTGCCTCCAGTTGCTCGAGTCGGGGTTGACCACGTAGTAGGAGACCCACGTGCTGTGGGGGTCGCTCAGCTCGGCCGCGGGGACCGTCGCCAGGTAGAGCGAGGGGCCGGCTGAGGTCTGCACCGCCGCTGCCGAACCCGGGACATTCGTGAGGTACAGAACGACGTAGAGGGCGATCGCGACGCAAACGATTGCCGTCGCAACCACAATCCCGGTGACTCTCTTGGCGGACGCGGTCATTTGTCTCCGTCTCTCCCTCGGCGCGGTGTTATACAGTGGCGGCCCGATGGCGAACCCGCAGATGACGGCGATGTCATCAAGGCGTCATTTACAGGTCATCTCCCGCGAGTTATCGTCCCGAGCAGACGTGGGGGCTCGAGAGAGCAAATGCGCATATTGATCGTGGAGGACGAGACGCGCATCCGCGCCTTCTTGGCGCGGGCGTTCGAGGCAGAGGGATTCGTGGTGGACGTCGTCGGCGACGGCGAGCAGGGTCTCGCCCGGGCGCTGACCGGGAGCTACGACCTCGTCATCCTCGACCTGCTCCTGCCGGGACTGAGCGGCCTCGAAGCGCTCCGCGAACTCCACCGCGAGCGCTCGGACCTGCCGGTGCTGATCCTGTCCGCGCGCAGCGACCTGCCGATCAAGCTCCGGAGCTTCGAGCTCGGTGCCGTCGACTACGTGGCCAAGCCGTTTTCGCTCGATGAGCTGCTCGCCCGCGCGCGGGTGCAACTGCGCCGCGCCCGGGTGGCCGATGACAGCACCGAGATACGCGTCGGCCGCCTCGTGCTGGATCTCGCCCGTCGCCAGGCGCGCGTTGGCGACACGGTGGCCGACCTGTCGGACCGGGAGTTCCGGCTCCTGCACTTCCTGCTGCGCCACGTCGGCGAGGTGGTCAGCCGCGAGCGGCTGCTCTCGGAGGTCTGGGGCTACGACTTCGACCCGAGATCGAACGTCGTGGACGTCTGCGTCAGACGACTGCGCCGGCGGCTCGGACCCGACGCGCCGATCGAGACGGTGCGCAACGCGGGATATCGTGCCGCCGCCTGAGGCGACCGCAGCGCCCTCGCGCCGCCGGTCGTTGACACCGGCGGTCGATCCCCTGCTCAGCCGTTACCGGCTCGAGGTCGCGTGGGTCGGCTTCGTGGCCGTCAACTACGCCGCGATGTTCGCATGGCCGAATTGGCAGACCGTGCCGTTCTACCTGGTTTGGATCAGCCTGACGCTGCTCTACGGTCTGCGCGTGTGGCCGCTGCGGCCGACGCTGATCGTCCTGGTCGCCGTCATGGTCCTGACCGCTATCCCGACCGCCACGCACGCCATGGGGGGCGCCGATGCGGTGCAGAAACTCGCGAAGGTCCCGCTCATGGCGATGCTGTTCCTGGCCGTGGTGTGGCACGCGCGTCGCCGGGTCGAGGCGGTGCGCATCGCCGAGAGCCGCGAGGCCGAGGCGCGCTCGTTACTCGACCGCCAGGAGCGCTTCATCCACGATGCCTCGCACGAGCTGCGCACGCCGTTGACGATCGCGCGTGGGCACCTCGAGCTCCTGGCCGAGAACCCGGCCGCAAGTGCGAAGGCCCCGCCGTCGGGCGCCGCCGACCATTCGATGATCGAGATCGCGCTCGACGAGCTCTCGCGCATCGACGCGATCGTCGCCCGCCTCCTGTTGCTCGCCTCGGCCGGTCAACCCGACTTCCTCCAGGTCGAGGAGGTCGACCTCGAATCGTTCCTCGAGGACGTCTTCATGCGCTGGTCGGATGTCGCACCGCGGGCCTGGCGCCTGGGGAGCCTCGCCCCCGGCCGTCTCCTCGTCGATCCCGACCGGCTCCGCGCCGCTCTCGACGCCCTGCTCGAAAACGCCGTGAAGTTCACTCGGGAGCGCGACGCGATCGAACTCCGCGCGGTGGGCGGCCGACCGGGTCAGATCGTGATCGAGGTGATCGACGAAGGCTGCGGCGTGCAGGAGGAGGCGCTCGACCGCATCTTCGACCGCTTCGCCCGGGCCGATGCGGCCCGGACCCGCTCAGACGGCGGAGTCGGGCTCGGCCTGGCCATCGTCGACGCGATCGCCAAACGCCACGGAGGCCGCTGCACCGTGAGGAACAACGCGCGCGGCTCGACCTTCGCTCTGCTGCTGCCGGGCTTCACGCCGGCCCGCTACGGGGCCGGCGTGCCCGCCACCGAACCGCAGAAAATCTTGGCGCCGGCGGACGCACTCAGCCCGCGACCGCGCTCAGCTCCTCGAGCACCTGAGCGTCGATCCGCCCGGCGTGCCTCGCCTCCGGCGCGATGAGCGTCGGCGTGGTGACGATTCCGCCCCGGACGCCGGCCTCGAAGTCGCGCCGGATGCGCTCCTGCACCGCGGGGCTACGCCGGTCGGAGTCGAAGCGCTCGAGATCGAGGCCGAGGTTGCGAGCCCGGCTCCACAGATGCGGATCCTCGAGCCGGCCCTGATCGGAGAACAGCAGGTCGTGCATCTCCCAGAACCGTCCCTGCGCCGCCGCCGCTTCCGCCGCCGATGCGGCCGCCCACGCCCGCGGATGGCTAGAGCGAACCGGGAAGTGGCGGAAGGCAACGCGGACGCGGACGCCGTCGAGCTTGCCGGCGAGCGCACCGCAGTACGGGCACTCGAAGTCGCCGTAGACGACCACCGCGACCGCACCGGCCGGGCCCCGGACGTGATCTTCCGCCGACAGGGGCGGAAGCGGAGCCGAGGTGAGCTCGGTCACGACTGCTGCGGCCGGAGCTAAGCCCGGGCCGCCAGCTGGTCGAGGCCGTCAAAGATCAGGTTCGCGCCGGGCAACTCACGCGGCGAGGGGGCCTGGTAGCTCCACCCCACGACCCCATCAGGGTCGACGATCACCAGCGCGCGCTGGGGGAACCCGCCCGGGTGATAGACGCCAAAGGCGCGGCACGCCTCGCCTTTCGGCTCGAAATCGGACAGCTGCGGCATGCTCACGCCGAGCTTTTCCCGAAACGCGGTCTGCGACCAACTCGCGTCGCAGGAAACGCCGTACATGTCGACGCCGCGCTTGGCCAGGTAATCGCCGAGCACCTCTTCGTAGAGGCCGAGCTGATCGGTGCAAACCGGACTGAAGGCGAACGGATAGAAGACGAGCAGCGTCGTGTGCCCGGCCAGGTCGGCGCGTGTGAAATCCGAGCCGTCTTCCCGCTTCAGCGTGAACTCCGGGACGCGCGTCCCGGGCTGGAGCGGGGCCTCGCTCACCGGCGCAGGCCGAGCTCGCGGAGAATCGTGCGGTAGCGCTCGAGGTCCGAGTCGCGCAGGTAGTTGAGCAATCGGCGGCGGCGGCCGACGAGCATGAGCAGGCCCCGGCGCGAATGATGGTCCTTGCGATGCTCGCGCAGGTGCTCGTTGAGTTCGTTGATCCGATCGGTGAACAGAGCGATCTGGACCTCGGCCTTGCCGGTGTCGCTCGGGCCGTCTCCGAACTTCGAGATCAGCTCCTGCTTGCGTTCCTGGGTAATGGTCATCGGCCACGTGAGGCTAGCAGGAGCACGCTGGCGAACCTCACTCGCACACCTGCCGCGTCCGCTCGACGTCCCGGGTCATCTGCTCGACGAGCGCCTCGGGGGACTCGAACCGGCGCTCGCCACGGAGCCGCTCGAGGAAGTCGATCCTGAGCTCGCGGCCATACAGGTCGCCGTCGTAGTCGAGCAGGTAGGCCTCGACGAGCAGCGCACGGCCCGTCCCGAAGGTCGGGCGCACGCCGATTGAGACCGCGGCACACGCCTCCGGCGTCCGCGCCGCGTAGATCCCGTGGCCGGGGCAGACGAGCGCCTCGTCGGGCACGATGTTCGCGGTCGGGAAACCTAGGGTCCGTCCGCGCTGATCGCCCTTCACGACCTCGCCGCGGAGCTGAAACGGCGCGCCGAGGAACCGGGCGGCGAGCGACACCTCGCCCGAGAGCACGAGGCCCCGGATGTGGCTCGAGGAGACGATCTCGCCGTCGACCTCGACGAGGGGCACGACGCGCGTCTCGAACCGGGGGTCGGCCTTCAGCATCTCCGGGTCGCCGGCGGCGCGGTAGCCGAAGCGGAAGTTCTCCCCGACCGATACCCGGGTGGCGTTCAAGCGCTCCACGAGGATGTGGTCGACGAACTCCGCCGTGCTCTGATGGGCGAACCCGTCGTCGAACGGGATCACGACCAGCTCCTCCACGCCGAGCTGCCCAATCAGCTCCGCCTTTGCCTCGAGGCTCGTCAGCAGCCTCGGTGCCGCCTCGGGACGGATCACCCGCAGCGGGTGAGGTTCGAACGTGAGCACGGTGTCGCTGCCGCGGATCACCTCGCGGTGGCCGAGGTGGACCCCGTCGAATTCCCCGACCGCCACTCGCCGCGGCCGCTCCCGGACCTCGGAGAGCATCGTTACGTTCATCGGGGCGGAAGGCTACGCGACCGTCGGTGGCGCGGCACGCTGGGCGACTCGCACCCGGCCCTTAACCGCGCAGGCCGACGACGGGACGGACGGTGCCGTCGGGCTGCGGCGACGCCACCGCGATCAGGCCCTCGGAGTCGGTCAGCCGCACCGCGTCGGCGCCACCGAACCCGGCGCCACCGCTCACCGTGGCACCGTGGGCGGCACGGCGGGCATCCTCCCCGTCCAGACGGATCTCCGGCATGAACGCGAGGGCCTCGTCCAGCCCGAGGATCCGCTCGGGATCGGCGTGCGCCACGTCGAAGGCGCCGATCCGCGTCCGACGGAGCGCCTCGCAGTAGGCGTCGCCCAGGTCGGCGATCAGGCTGCGGACGTAGGTCCCCGACGAGCACTCGATCTCGAAAACGCGCCGGTCGCCCTCGCGCCAACGCTCATCGAAGCGGTAGACGTGGACCTCGCGCTCGGCGAGCTCCACCTCCACACCCGCGCGGGCGAGCGCGTACGCCCGCTTCCCCCCCACCTTGACCGCCGAAAACGCCGGCGGGCGCTGAAGCAGACGGCCGGTCGGCAGAGCCAGATCGCCGTCCGGAACGACTCCGGTCCCCACGATCTCCCCCTCGGGGTCGCCCGTACTCGACACGGCGCCGAACCGAGCGGTCACCTCGTATCGCTTGGGCAGCGCCATCAGGAACCGCTGGACGCGCGTGGCCCGCCCGACCAGGATCAGCAGCAACCCGGTGGCGAACGGATCCAGCGTCCCGGCGTGTCCGACCTTGACCCGCGACCCGGACGAGAGCGCCCGGCGCATCTCGGCGACCACGTCGTGCGAGGTCATCCCGGCCCGCTTGTCGACCAGGACGACGCCGTCGATCACTTCGACGGCGCGGCCGCCAGCTGCTCGGCGACCGCCTCGCGCAGGAACGCGACGAGCTCGTCCCACTGCATCGAGGTCGAGAAGCCGGCCGCCTGGCGATGGCCGCCGCCGCCCTGCGCGCGCGCGATCGCCGAGACGTCTACGCGGTCGTCGCTCGCGCGCAGCGAGACCTTACGCGGCGGCGATGCACCGTTCTCGGAGGAGACCCGCTCGCGGATGAGTGCGGCGACCGCGGTCCCCTCGACGGCCCGGAGGTGATCGATCACGCCCTCCGAGTAGCTCTCCTCGGCGCCGGAGTCCTCGAAGTCGCGCGCGTCGAGCTCGGTGACGGTCAGCCGCCCGCCGTCGTAGCGGGCCACCTTGGAAAGGCCCCGCGCGAGCAGCGCCAGCTTCCCGTAGGGGATCCCCTCGTAGACGCGGCGATAGATCTCGTGGACGTCGACGCCGGCCTCGATCAGGTCGGCCGCCATCAGGTGCGCGCGCGGGCCGGTGTTCTCGTACATGAACCGGCCCGTGTCGGTGATCAGCCCGACGTACAGCGCCTCGGCGATATTGATCGTGGGCTTCACGCCCAGGCCGTACATCAGGTCCCAGACGATCTCGGCCGTGCACGAGGCCTCCGGGAGCACGTAGTTGACCGTGCCGAACCGGGTGTTGTCGTGGTGGTGGTCGATGTTGACGATGTGGGCGCCCGCCCGGCGAAACGCCTCGGCCGGGTTGCGCTCGACGTTGCCGCAGTCGAGGAACACGATCGTCCGGTCGGCGAGGTCGTCGGGCGGCGCCTGCACGAGCCCGGACAGCGTGAAGAAGCCGTACTCGTCGGGCAGCGGAAACTCGCCGGCGTCGATGAACATCAGGCTGTCGCGGCCCTCCGCCGTGAGGACCTCCTGCATCGCGATGAGCGACCCGAGCGCATCGCCGTCGACGTTCTCGTGGGTGACGACGATCAGTTTGCGGGCGGAGCGAAGCTCCTCGAGCACCTGATCACGAGTCGCCCCCGCGCCGTTGTCATGCATCTGGCCCCCGGGGACCTTCATCAATCAGCTGCGAGATCCGCATGCCGCGGTCGATCGAATCGTCGTACTCGAACGTGATCGCGGGCGTGTGCTTGAGCGGCAGCTCTCCGGCCAGACGGCCCTGGAGGAAGCCGTGCGCCGAACGCAGGCCCTCGAGCGACTCGCTGCGAACGCGCTCGTCACCGAGGACGCTCACATACACGCGCGCATGGCGCAGATCGGGAGAAGTCTTGACTGCGGTCACGGTCACGAACCCAACGCGTGGATCCCGAAGATCCTTGGCGATCGCCTCGCTGAGCACTGCGCGCACAGCCTCGTCGACGCGTCGCATCCGGCCGGTGCCCATCCTAGCCGCTCGCCGTCGATCGTGGTTGATTCCCTTGAACGCTCATTCAGACAACTCCTCGACCGATGTGACGATCCGTTCGATGCGAACGTTGTCCGGCCATCGCGCCTCGATCCAGCGCTCGAGATCGTCCGCCGCGGCGGACAGAACCGAGAGCGAACCGCCGGTCAGCGCCGCGGTCAGCCGCGCGCGCTGCCACAGGTCCTGATAGTCGACCTCCGACACCGCTGCCCCGAGCCGGCCGTGAAGCTGCGCCTTGATCGACGAGAGCTCCTTGCGCTTGCTCTTGAGGCTGCCGGCGTCGGGGAAATGCAAATCGATCACCAGCACCGCCACGAAGCCGCTGCCCGACACAGCCGGCCAACCTTCCCCGTCTAGACCAGCTCGCGTTCGACCTGGCGAGTGGTGTAAGCCTCGAGCACGTCGCCTTCCTTGATGTCGGCGAAGTCCCTCAGCACGACGCCGCAGTCATACCCAGCGGCGACCTCGCGCACATCCTCGTTGAAGCGGCGCAGGCTCTGGATCTCGCCGTCGTAGATGATCGTGCCGTCGCGCACGAGCCGGACCTTCGAACCGCGGGTCACGCGGCCGTCGGTCACGTGGCAGCCGGCGATCGTGCCCACGCGCGAAGCGCGGAAGATCTGGCGCACCTCGACCGTGCCGAGCGTCTCCTCGACCTCCTCGGGCGCGAGCATGCCCTGCATGGCGTCACGGAGCTCCTCGATCGCGCGGTAGATGACCGAGTAGCCGCGGATCTCGACGCCCTCGCGGTCCGCCACGGCGCGCGCGTCGCCGACCGGGCGGACGCCGAACGCCATCACGACCGCGTCGGATGCCGCGGCCAGCATCACGTCGGACTCCGTGACGCCGCCGACGGCGCCGCGGATGACGTTGACCGAGACCTCGTCCTGGGGCAGCTTCGCGATCTCGTCCTCGATCGCCTCGAGCGATCCGGCCACGTCGGCCTTGATGACGAGGTTGAGCTCCTGGACGCCCGACTTGAAGATGTCCTCGAGCGAGACCTTCTTGCCGCTGCGGCGGGCGAGCGCCTCGGCCTTCAGGCGCGTGGCGCGCTCGGTCGCGAGCTGCCGCGCGCGGCGCTCGTTCTCGACCCCGCGCACGTGCTCGCCGGCCTCGGGGACGCCGTCGAAGCCGAGCACCTCGACCGGCTGCCCCGGCAGGGCGGCACCGATGCGGTTGCCCATGAAGTCGTTCATCGCGCGCATGCGGCCCCAGTGCGCGCCGGCCACGAGCGAGTCGCCGACCTCGAGCGTGCCGCGCTCGATCAGAATCGTCACCACCGGTCCGCGTCCCGGGTCGAGCTTTGACTCGATCACGGTTCCCGAGGCGGGGGCATCGGGATTCGAGCGCAGCTCCTCGACCTCGGCCATGACCAGAATCGTCTCGAGCAGATCCTCGAGTCCTTCCCTCGTCTTAGCCGACACGTTGACGAACTCGGTGTCGCCGCCCCATTCGACGGGCTGAAGGCCGAGCTGTGACATCTCGGCGCGCACGCGATCGGGCTGCGCGCCCTCCTTGTCGATCTTGTTGACCGCAACGAGCATCGGCACGGCGGCCTCCTTGGCGTGGTCGACCGCCTCCTGGGTCTGCGGCTTCACGCCGTCGTCGGCCGCGACGACGATCACGGCGATGTCGGTCACCTTGGCGCCGCGGGCACGCATGGCGGTGAACGCCTCGTGGCCCGGCGTATCCAGGAAGGTGATCTCCTTGCCGTCCTGCTGGACCTGGTAGGCGCCGATGTGCTGGGTGATCCCGCCCGCCTCGCCGGCCGCGACCTGGGTCGAGCGGATCGCGTCGAGCAGCGAGGTCTTGCCGTGGTCGACGTGGCCCATGATGGTCACGACCGGGGGCCGCTCGACGAGCTCCTCCTCGGGGTCGTCGAACACCGGCTCGACCACGGTCTCATCCTCGGAGTGGACGATCTCCACTTTCTTGCCGAGTTCGGCCGCGAGCACCTGGATGGCCTCGTCGGTCAGCGTCTGGGTGAGCGTCTTCATCTCGCCCAGCGCCATCAGCTGCTTCATGATCTCGGGCACCGGGACGTCGAGGTACTCGGCCACGTCCTTGACCGTCGAGCCCGAGTTGATCCGGGTCGCGTCCGGCTCGGCCAGCGCGGTCCGCGAAGGACGCGACTCCGCCTCTTCGTCGTAGATCCCGCGGCGGCGGCGGCCGCGCCGCTGGCGGCGCGGCGGCTGGTTGGTCTGGCCCGGAGGGCCACCCGTGTTTCGGCGGGAAGCTTGGGAATCGATCACGACGCGGCGCCGGCCGCCGGCGTTGCCCGGCGCGCGCTCACCCTGGAGCGAGTCGCGGGTCGGACGGCTGTGCTTCGGCTCGCCTCCGTCGCCCCGGCGCGCCTGCCCATCCGCCGCGGGAGGGCTGGAGGCGTCGGGCTGCGCGGCGGGAGCGTCGGCGCGGCCCTCGGGAGCGTCGCCGCGGCCCTCGCTACGTGGCCGCGCGGGGCGATCCTGAGAGCGTTCGCCTGTGCCCTGGGGGCGCTCGCCGCCGTCCGCGCGCTGAGCGCTCGGAGTCTGCTTGGGCTCGGCCGCGGCCTGCCCGTTGCCCGTACCGGTGCCGAGCACCCGAATGGCATCGGCTTCGTCGACCGAGGAGGACACCGCCTTCACCTTCAGGCCGGCGGCCTGAAGCTGGGCGAGCACCTCCTTGGCGGCGACGCCGCGCTCCTTGGCTATTTCGTGCACCCGCTTATTCATCTACGTCCCAGTGTAGGCCCCTGGTTGAAACTTGAATGGTCGGCGGCGCCTGACGGCGGCGCCTTATTGGTTGCCGTTGGAGACGGCCTGGACCTGGTCGGTGTCCTGGCCCTCGAGCGCCTGGTGGGCCTCGATCCCGCAATAGCGCGAGCCGGGCAGTGCCGCATTCGGACAGCGCCGACCGTTGGACAGGATCGCGTGGCAGCGGCCGGAGGTCTCCTCCTCCTCGTAGCCGTGCTCGGCCTCCTCGGCGGCGAACTCGGTCTCGGAGCGGATGTCGATCCGCCACCCGGTGAGCCGGGCGGCGAGCCGCGCGTTCTGACCCTCGCGGCCGATGGCCAATGAGAGCTGGTCGTCGGGCACGATCACGGTCGCCTGCTTGCCGGCGTCGTCCACGAGCACCTCGCGCACGCGCGCGGGGGACAATGCCTTGGCCACGAACCGGGCGGGCTCGTCGTTGTAGGGAATGATGTCGATCTTCTCGCCGCGCAGCTCGGAGACGACCATCCGCACGCGGGACCCGCGCGGGCCGACGCACGCACCGACCGGGTCGACGCCGTCGACGTGCGAGACGACGGCGATCTTCGAGCGGTAGCCGGGCTCGCGCGCGACATTGGTGATCTCAACCAGGCCGTCGGCGATCTCGGGGACCTCGAGCTCGAACAGCTGCTTGATCAGCTCGGGGTCGCGGCGGGAGACGATGATGCTCGGGCCCTTGGTCGAGTTCGACACGTCCTTGATGACCGCCTTGATCCGCTGCGAGTGGTCATAGCGCTCGCCGTCGACCTGCTCTGACTTCGGCAGCAGCGCCTCGACGCGCTCGCGCAGCTGCACGAGCGTGTAGCGCGAGTCGGACTGCTGAACGATGCCGGTGATCAGCTCACCGACGCGATCGCGGTACTCCTCGAACATCATGTCCCGCTCGGCTTCGCGGATCCGCTGCAGGATGACCTGCTTGGCCGTCTGTGCCGCGATCCGTCCGAAGTCGTGCGGCGTGACGTCCTCGGTCTCGATCTGATCCTCGTACTCCTTGAGCTTCTCGAGGTCGATCTCGGGCTCGGGCGGCTCGCGCATCTCGCCGGTCTCAGGGTCGACGGTCGGCTGCTGGTCGGGGGTGGCCTCGACGAGGAGCTGCTCCTCGAGCTCGGGCGGGATCTTCAGCTCCCACACCTTGAAGTCGCCGCTGTCGCGGTCCATCTCGACCTTCGCGTAGCGCGCAGCGTCGGGCGTCTTCTTGTAGGCCGAGAGCAGCGCGTCTTCGAGCGCCTCCATCAGCTTCTCGGAGGAGATGTTCTTCTCGGCAGCGAGGCCGCGAACGGCCTCGACGATCTCTCTCGACATGGCTTCAGTCTCCAGGTACGAGGTTGGAGCGGGCGATTTGCTCGTAGGGAATCGTGACCACGCCATCCGGCGCGGCAATCGTCACATCGCTGTCCGATGCGCCGACCAGCTCCCCGGTCACGCTCTTGTGGCCGTCCCGGGCGTCCCGCAGGCGCACGCGCGCACGCCGGCCGAGGTAGCGCGTGTAGTGCTGGGGCTTGGTCAGGGGGCGATCCTGCCCGGGAGAGGACACTTCGAGCGAGTAGCGCTCGCGATAGTCCGTGAGCAGCCCCGAGACACGTTCGCACAGCGCGAGCGTGACTCCCTCGGGATGGTCGATGAACAGTCGCAGCGTGTCGCCCGAGACGACCTCCGCGAGCAGCACCTCGACGTCCGGCTCGCTGGGGGCGAGCCGTCCTTCTATCTCCGTCTGGAGTTGTCGATCGGTGGGCTGCAAGAGGATCTCCTCCGTCACAAAACTCATAAAAAAGAGCGGGCTCAGTGCCCACTCCGGGTACTGCCGCCG
>DATBYI010000705.1:0-7586 GCA_036513815.1 Solirubrobacteraceae bacterium | reverse complement strand
GAATAAGCGGTCGACGCCTCGCAACGCGCGCCTCACGGACTGACGGTCGAGGACGTTGCCCCGGGCGGTGGCGACGTCGAGCTCGGCGAGGCCATTCTGATCCGAACGCGGCCGCACCAGCGCGCGCACCTCGTCGCCCCGCTCGACGAGCTGCCGGGTGAGGTGCGATCCGAGGAAGCCGGTCGCGCCGGTCACGAGCGTGCGTGGCAAGGCTTTGTCCGGTGGCAGGGGTCGGTGGGCGGGAACCTGAAGACTTAGCGGCGTTCCCGCCGCCGCCGGCGTCCGCCGAACGCGAGCGCCCCGAGCGCGGCGATCCCGCCGCCGATCACGAATCCGGCGACGCCCGCGCCGATCAGCACCTCGCGCTCGTGGCGGCGGAGCTGGGAGCGCCAGTCGGTGACCTGGGCGACCTCGACGCGGAGCTTCTCTAGCGAGCTGCCGAGCTGCTGGCGGTTCTGCTCGATCGAGGCGCGGATCTCATCCGGCGTGCGCGTCGGCATCAGGCTCCGCCGCTCTTGGAGGAGACCGTCTCGCGGATCCGCTTCGCCTCGTCGATCGCCATCGTCGGCGTCGGCGGCGCGGCCACCTTCAGCTTCCGCCAGGCGAACGTGAACGAGAGCACGGCGAGGAGGGCGAGCATTCCGAACACGATCAGAAACCCGAGCCAGATGTCGCCGGCGCCCTCGATGAAGATGGCGTCGAGCACCCAGGCGATCGTCAGCAGCCCGAAGATGACAGCGAACACGCCGAACACGGCGCCGGCGGCGACCGCCGCCGTGCCTCTCAGCAGGTTCATCGCCTTGGCGGTGATCTCGGTCTTGGCCAGCTCGATCTCGTCCCGGACCAGATTGCTCATCTGGTCCGAGATCTCGGTCACCGTCTGGACCAAGTTCTCCGGTCTTCCGTTTTCAGCGGGCAAGGCGCTTGAGGATCAGGGCGAGCAGAAGGCCGCCGGCGAAGGCAGCTCCGACGGCTGCCTCCGGGCGTTCGGCGGCGAGTGCGGCTAGGCGTTCCTGCGGCGACGCGGCATCGACCGCACCAGTAGACCCGTCCACGCCGTCGGTCACGGCGGGATCGGTGGAATCGGGGGGAAGCGAGGAAGGGGGGTCGGAGGTCACTCGGGCGGTTCTTCGCCGAACACGCGCATCCAGATCATGGTGGCCACGCGCGTCGACAGGAGCGTCGCTAGCGCGCCGGTTCCGGCGAGCAAGCCCGACCAGAGCAGTCGCTTGACAAGGGGGCTTTCAGTCATCGCGTCGGATTCAATCAGACGGGGAGGCGGGCGCCGCCGCCAGAGGCCGCCCACCACCGGATAAGGCGCCGCCGTCAGGCGCCGCCGACCGCGTCCACTACTCCCGCTCGAGCCCCCGACAGATCGTCTCGACGATCATCGTCTTGGCGGCGTCGAGCTCGTCGTCGTCGACCGCGTCGCGATCGAAGATCCAGCGGGTCAGAACCTGCTCGATCGACCCGTAGAAGGCGAGTGCTCCGAACTCGGGCGTGATCTCGGTTCGGAAGACGCCGTCGGCCTGCGCCCGGGCCACGATCCCCGCGATCTGCTCGTAAGCCTCGCGGATCTTGGCCAGGTGAGTGCGGCCGAACGTGTTGGCCGCCCGCGTGACCTCGACCACGATCACCTTCATCAGCTCGGGCTCGTGGCGGTAGGAGTCGACGATGAACGCCGCGATCGCGCGGAGCTTCTCGCGCGGGGATGGCTGGGTGCGGTCGGCCTCGGCGATCGCCTGGAGCATCACGTTCCACCGCTCCAGAAACAGCGTGTCGAGGATCTCGTCCTTGGAGGAGAAATAGTGGTAGACGAGGCCGTAGGCGACGCCGGCCTCGTCCGCGATGTCGGACACGCGACACGTGTGGAACCCCTGGCGGGCGAACACCCGCATGGCGGCGTCGAGAATCACCCGGCGCTTGTCGGCTGCCGCGGTACCCGGCGCGGCCACTAGGGAGCCCTGCCTATCGAGCCTGGCACTCACTCGCTCCAGCCGTAGGCGGCGGGCCGCCGATGGGCCAGCGCGGGGATCCGGCGCCGCACGCGCTCGACGGTCTCAAAGTCGAGCTCGGCCACGATCGCGGTCTCGACATCCGGCGCCTGAGCGAGCACGAGCCCCCAGGGATCGACGATCATCGAGCGCCCGCCGCAGCGCGGCCCCGGCGGGTGCGCCCCGATCTGGTTGGGCGCGATCACGAAGCACTGGTTCTCGATCGCCCGAGCGCGGAGCAGCACCTCCCAGTGATCGCGCGTCGTCGCGAGCGTGAACGCGGCCGGGACCGTGATGACCTGCGCTCCGCGGACGGCAAGGAGGCGGTAGAGCTCGGGGAAGCGGACGTCGTAACAGATGCTCATGCCGAGCGGGACGCCGCCGTCGAGCTTGGAGAGCACGACCTCGTCCCCCGCGTCCTCGGTCGCGGACTCGGCGTACACGTCGCCGTCGACCTCCACGTCGAACATGTGCATCTTGCGGTAGACGGCGTGCAGCTCGCCGTCGGGTCCGACGTGCACGCTGGTGTTCGCCGTCTTCTCCTGCCCCTCGATGCGCTCGACGATCGACCCCGCCACCAGGTCGATGCCCAGCTCCCGCGCCGTCGCCCGCGCCCACGAGATGAAGCGGCCGTCGAGCGGCTCGGCCGCCGCGGTCATCTGCTCGGGGGGGCCGAGCACGCTCCACTTCTCGGGGAGCACGACGACCTCCGCGCCCATCGCCGCCGCCTCCCGAACCAGTCGGTTGGCGGTCTCGAGGTTGCGGTCGGTGTCCTCGGTGGAGTTAAGTTGAACGGCGCCGGCGCGCACGGGAGGCTGAGTGGACGACATGACGGGCGGAATCCCGGTCGATTGACTAGTCAGTCAGCCACGGAGTGTACCCACCGCGGCGCGGCGCTATGCCATGAATGAGCGCTGCTCGGCGGGCGCCGGCCCGGCCACGGCACCGCCGGCAATCAGCCCGTCGATCTCCTCGGGGCTGAAACCCGCCTCCGCGAGCACGTCGCGCGTGTGCTCGCCGAGCCCCGGTCCCGGCGCGCGCCCTGGGTCCCCGGGCGTTCGGCTCAGCTTGAACGGCACCCCGAGCAGGCGCACGGGGCGCTCGGCGCCCGGCTGATCCACCTCCACCACCATCTCGCGCGCGGCCACGAGCTCGGAGTCGAGCGCTTCGTCGAGGTCCATGACCGGCTCGAGGCAGCAGTCGTGCTCGGCGGCGAACGCGCGCCACTGCTCTCGCGTCCGCGTGGCGAAGATCGCTTCGAGCGCGCGGTGGGTGTCCGAGCCGGGCGGATCGAACGCGCGCTCGGCCAGATCCTCGCGCCCGACGCCGTGGCAGAACGTGCTCCAGAACTTGGGCTCGAGCGCGCCGAGCGTGACGTACCCGTCGGCGCACCGGTAGGGCCGGTAGCAGACGATCCCGCCGGCCAGCGTCGTCCGGCCGCGGCGCGGAGGGGTGCCGGTGGCGAGGGCCTCGCCGGCCAGCATGGCGAGCCACGAGAGCGACCCGTCGAACATCGAGCAGTCGACGAGCTGCCCCTCGCCCGAGCGCGCGCGCTCCTGGAGCGCGAACATGATCCCGGCCACGGCCATCAACGCACCGCCGCCGAGGTCGGCGATTTGGGCGGCGGCCGACACCGGAGGGCCGTCCGCCTCCCCGCTCAGACCGAGGATCCCGTTCAGGCCGAGGTAATTGATGTCGTGCCCGGGCCGGTCCCGGTTCGGTCCGGTCTGGCCGTAGCCGGTGATCGCGCAGTAGACGAGCCGGCCGTTCTCCTGGCGGAGCCGCTCATAGCCCACGCCGAGACGATCGAGCACCCCAGGTCGGAACGACTCGAGCAGCACGTCGGCGTCGCGGACCAGGCGCAACAGCACCGCCTTGCCGTCCGGTGACTTCAAATCGATCCGGATCGATCGCTTGCCACGGTTCAGCGACAGGAACAGGGCGCCGCGCGAGCTCGACTCCACCCCCTCGTAGTAGGGCGGTGCCCAACGGACGTAATCGCCGGGTCCGGTGTCCTCGACCTTGATCACGTCGGCGCCGAAGTCCGCCAAGAGCAGCGAGCAGAACCCGCCCGGAAGCAGCCGGGTGAGATCTAGGACCTTGAGTCCGTCAAGCGGCAGGCTCATTAGCTCTGATCCCCAATAGAGCGCGGGCTTCCTCGACCGTCGCCGGCCGGCGTCCGAGCTCCTCAGTCAGCCGTCGCGCCGCCGCGATCAGATCGCCGTTGGACCGGGCCATCTCCCCGCTCGGCAGGTAGAAGTTGTCCTCGAGGCCGACGCGGATCGAGCCGCCCAGCGTCAGCGCCGCCGCCACCAGCATCCACTGGTCGCGTCCGATCCCGATCACCGCCCAATGGTGGCGGCCCGTGCCGACCGCCGCCAGGTTCTCGGCCATCGCCGCGACGTTGCGGGCGCTGGCCGGGATCCCGCCAACCACGCCCATGACGAAATCCGCATGGAGGGGGGCTTCCAATAGCCCCATGTCGACGAGCGGGGCGAGCGACCCGACGTGCCCGACGTCGAAGCACTCGTGCTCGGGCTTGATCTCGAGGCGGCGCATCGCCTCGAGGAGCTCGATGATCTCCTCGAACGGGTTGGCGAACACGAACTTGAAGACGAAGTCCTTCCGGCTGCGCGAGTACTTCGCGTAGTTCATCGATCCCATGTTCAGGGCGGCGACCTCGGGCCGCCCCGCCTCGAGGTAGGCGATCCGCTTCGCCACCGGGACCCCCACGGTTCCGGTCGAGAAATTGATGATCGCGGCATCGCCGACCTCGGCGCGAATCGCGTCGCGGATCGCGACGAAGTCCTCGACCTCGTAGCTCGGTGTGCCGTCTGGCCTGCGGGCGTGGATGTGGATGTGGACGCCGCCCTCCTCGACGATCCGCCGCGCCTCGGCTCCGTATTCCTCGGGCGTGTAGGGAATCGCTGGGCACTGGTCCCGGTTGGCGATGGCGCCGCTGATCGCGCAGGTGATCACGACGGGGTCCTCGAGGCTCACGTGTGTCCTCCGCGGTGGGTGGCGCTCACACCGGCACCACTCCGGAGCGTTTCCAAGGGCGCTCGACCCGCTTGCCGGCGGCCATCTCGAGCGCCCGGCAGATTGTCGCGCGCGTCTCTCGCGGATCGATCACGTCGTCGATCATGTCGTTCCCGGCCGCGATGTACACGTCGATGATCTGACGGAAGCTGTCGATCAGCTCGCGTTTCTTGGCCTCGGGGTCCTCGGCCTCCTGCACCTGCTTGCGAAAGATGATCTCGACCGCGCCCTCCGCCCCCATCACGCTGATCTCGGCCGACGGCCAGGCGACGATCACGTCGGGCTCGTAGGCCCGGCCGCACATCACGTAGTAGCCGGCGCCGTAGGCCTTGCGCAGCACGACGGTGATCTTCGGCACGGTGGCGTTGGCCGTCGCGTAGAGCATCTTGGCCCCGTGCCGGATGATCCCCGCCTCTTCGACCTTGGTGCCGACCATGAACCCGGGTACGTCCATCAGATAGATGAGCGGTAGCCCGTAGGCGTTGCACAGGTTGATGAACCGGGCCGCCTTGTCGGCCGAGTCGTTATCGAGGATCCCGCCGAGCTGCTTGGGCTGATTGGCAACGATCCCGGCCGGGCGGCCGCCGAAGCGGGCCAGGCAGGTGATGATCGTCTTGGCCCACTGAGGCTTCAGGTCGAAGTAGACGCCGTCGTCGACGATCCGGCGGATCACCTCGTACATGTCGTAGGGCTTGCGGTTGGATTCCGGGAGCACGTCGAGCAGCTCGTCGTCGCCACGGTCAACTGGGTCGGCGGTGGCCGCGACGGGCGGCGGCTCCTCGCAGTGCTGCGGGAAGTAGCTCAGGTACTGCTTGATCACCTCGATGCACGCCTCGTCGGACTCGACCTCGAGGTCCCCCACCCCCGACTTGCGGCAGTGCACGCGCGAGCCGCCGAGCTCCTCCTGGGTCACGTCCTCGCCGATTGCGGCACGTACGAGATGGGGACCGGCGAGCGCCATCGACCCGCGCCCGCGCACCATCGGCACAAAGTCGGCCAGCCCGGGGATGTAGGCGGTGCCGGCCGCGCACGGGCCCATTAGCGCCGCCACCTGCGGGATCACGCCCGAGCTCACCACCTCCTCACGGAACAGCTGGCCGGTGCCGGCGAACAGCGATCCGACCGCCTCCTGGATGCGCGCTCCGGCCGAGTCGAGCAGCCAGATCATCGGGATCCGCTTGGTCAGCGCGAGCTCGCGGAGCCTGGCCACCTTGAGCTCCCCGGTCATCCCCATCGAGCCGGCCATCACCGTGAAGTCGTAGGCCGCCACCGCGGCCAGCCGCCCGTCGACCTTCCCGTATCCGGTGATCACCCCGTCAGCCGGTGCTTCGCGACCGTCCATCGCGCGCTGGGAAGAGTGCGGCCGGCCATGGATGCCCAGCTCGACGAACGTCCCGTCGTCGATCAGGAGCGCGATCCGCTCGCGCGCCGTCAGCTTCTCGGCCGCGTGCTGGGCGGCGACCTTCTCGGGCCCACCCCCGACCTTGATCTGCTCGCGCCGCTCTCGCAGGTCCTCGGCGAGCGGCCGCAGGAGGCTGGTTGAAGAAGGCGCGTCGGTGGCCATGGCCTCAAGTGTGGCTAACCGAACGGCAGGCCGTCGAAGCGGGAAGGCGGGCCGGGCTGCCATTTGGGGAACGGCGCGTACGGGTGCTCAACCGAATCCGTCTGTGCGCTCGCTCCGTGCCGGGCCGCGACCTCAGAGGGCGGGTAGACGGCGGTCCCACGGTGCTCGCGGCCACCCGCCATGAAGATCACGCACGGCCCGTCGCCGGCGCCGACGAAGATGTGCTCGGTGCCGGGCGGGCAGTGCAAGAAGTCCCAGGTGCGCATCCGCCGCTCCTCGCCCTCGACGATCGCGATGCACTCCCCTGCCAGCACAAGGAAGTCCTCCTGGTCCTGCTCGCGGTGATAGAGGCCGTTGGGCTGGCCGGGCGCAACGACGTGGATGGTGTAGCCGACATCCGGGAACGCGACCGCATCGCTCTCGATCACGCACGCGTCGCCGAAGTATTCGCTCCTCATCCACGCCGCCTCGGGGACGTTCACGATGAACCATCCCTCTCCCGCGGGGGCGAGGCCGTACTCGGTCGGCTCCATCCTCGCCTCGCTCATCGCCCCTTCCACTCAGGCTCGCGCTTCTCGAAGAACGCGCGGACGCCCTCCTGGATGTCCTCAGTCGAGAAGGCAATGGTCAGCTGGGCGCGGAGGAAGTCGAGCGCGTCGAGGAAGGCCATGTCCTGCTGGCGGAACATGGCGTCCTTCCCCAGCTTCATGAGGACCGGCGACTTGCCCGCGAGCTTCTCGGCCCACTCGCGCACGCCGGCCTCGAACGCCTCGGGCGCGAACACCCTGTTGACGATCCCGATTCGTTCGGCCTCGGCGGCGGAGATCTGCTCGCCGAGCAGCAGCAGCTCGTTCGTCTTCTTGCGCGGAACGTTGCGATAGATCAGGGCCATGATCATGAACGGGAACACGCCGACGTTGATCTCGGGCGTGCCGAAGCGGGCGCCCTCGCGCGCCAGGATCAGGTCACAGGCCAGCGCGATCCCGAGC
>DATBYI010000704.1:0-2385 GCA_036513815.1 Solirubrobacteraceae bacterium | reverse complement strand
AAACCACACCGACGTCGTGGCCAGGAGCCCGGCCGGTTCGTGGCCGCCGCTGCGCAGCCGCCAGTAGTCCTGGACCGAGACGTCGGTGAGGATCGGCCAGGAGGCTCCGTCCGAGCCCGGGAGCCTGATCGCGGTTCCGGTCACCACGTACTCGATGGTGCCGCTGCCGAGGTCGTGGTCTGAGCGGTGCAGGTGAACGCCGACCACGGCGTCGGCGCCGACCTGCAACGCCTCCTCGGCCAGCCGGTCAAGCGCGCGCCGGCGGGCCAGGTTCCACGCGTCGCTCAGCGTGTGCAGCTCGCACACCACGCTCCAGCGCCATTTGTAGTTGCGGACCTGCGCCATTGAGGGCTCGCCGTAGCGGTTAGTGAGCGTGTAGCCCGTCGGCCCTGGACCGCCGTATCGCATGGCCGAGGTGAAGGCGTTCAGCGTCGGGTCGAGCGCCGGCAGGTACTGCCACCCGGTCCGGACGACGCTCGCTCCCATCACCTGGGCCAGCGGCTCCGGCCCCATCCGCCGAAGCAGCGCGAACTCGTTCACCGACAGCCCGCTCGTGAAGAGCGACCCGTCCGGGCCGGGTGTGCCCAGATTCTTCAGCCGCTCGGCCGCCCGGCTCGGGATCCCTCCGCCCTCGATCCGGGCCAGCTCCTCCGAGCGCTGCCCTTCATCTGGCCCTTCGCCACGTGCAAAGAAGCCCATCCCGCCCGGCAGCCTACAACGCTAGGCTCCCAGAAATGCCCGATTACACGCCCCAGCAGGTGGCTGAGCTCCTCGCCCAAGGCGACATCCAGCTGATCGACGTGCGCCAGCCCGAGGAGCGCGAGGCGGGCCGGATCGCCGGCGATGAGTTCATCGAGCTCTCGCAGCTGGCGTCCGAGGTGGACAGCATCGACCGCGATCGTCCCGTCGTCTTCTACTGCCGCAGCGGCGCCCGCTCGGCGATGGCCACCGAGGCGTTCCGGGGCGCCGGCTTTGATGCGCACAACATGCTGGGCGGCCTGATCGAGTGGGATGCGGCGGGACTGCCGCTCGACCCGCCCGACGGCTACGTGGCGTAAGGCGCCGGCGAAGCCGCCGCCGCACCATTCAAGCCTAAGCGGCCACTACTTCCACTTGATCGAGCAGCCGACCGGCTTGCTCTCGGCCCGCTCGAGAGTCGAGCCGTCCAGGACCGCGTCGAGCGCCTCGCGCAGCCATTCCGCCTGCTCCCGCGGGTTGTCGTAGTCGGCGTCGGGCGCGCCGCGATAACGCAGCCGGCTCTCGGCGTCGAGCACGAACACGTCCGGCGTCACCTTGGCGCCGTACTCCCGCGCCACTTCCTGGCTCTCGTCGCGCAGGTAGGGAATCGTCCACTGCTCGCGCGAGACCCGATCGCGCATCGCCTTGAGGGAGTCTCCCGGGTAGCGCTCGCCGTCGTTGGCGTTGACCGCCAGCACGCGCACGCCGCGCGCCGCGTAGTCGTTCGCCACCTGGGCGATTCGGTCCTGCCACGCGAGCGCGTATGGGCAGTGGTTGCAGGTGAACACCACCACGGTCGCCGGCGCGCCGTCGTAGCTCGCCACCGACCACCGCCTCCCCTCCGTGTCGGGCAGGGCGAAATCGGGTGCCACCTCACCAATGGAAATACTCATCGCGTCACCTCCGCGCGTTCGGCCGCCCGTTGCAGCGCCTCGCGCAGGTCGTCGGGATCAGGAAGGGGGCTGATCCGCCCGTCGCGCCGGCGGTACACCCGGCAGCTCAGGCCGATCGGCTCGTCGTCGGCGGCGGGAACGAGATCGACGCCGTCGATCAGAATCGTCGGCGAGCCCAGGAACCCGAGCTCAGCGGCCTCGTCGTCGGTCCGGACCTCACGGGTCCTGACCTCGGTGGCCTCGAGCCCGAGCTCAGTGAGGGCCTCACGCACCGTCTCGAGCGCTCGCTCGGTCGACGGGCAACCCTCCCACCACAGCAGTTCTACGTTCACGTATCGAGCGTAGCGACCGCCTCGTCGCGGGCCCGGACCTGCGTAACTCGACACGGGGCGCACATCTGGACCGGCGTGACGAGTTACGCATGTGGGGCATGCGCAGGTCGTCACGCCCGGCCCATCCCACGCGAAATGTCGCGTTATGCAGGTCGCGGCTAGCCGACGGTCCAGCTGTCGGCGCCGAGCAGCAGGTCGGCGAGCTCGACCTCCGTCGCCGGCGTTGCCCGCACGGCGCCACCGCGGCCGTAAACGTGGCGCTGGACGTCGCGGAAGATCCCGATCGGCGTCGGCACCGTCGGGTTGTCGGCCAGGCGGGCCAGTGAGAAGGCGAGGCCCGGATCGAGGCGCGTCGGGTCGTGCACGATCAGCGCGTCCTCGCCGACGTCGGCCACGTCCACGATCGCGAGGCCGCCATCGGG
>DATBYI010000703.1:0-13723 GCA_036513815.1 Solirubrobacteraceae bacterium | reverse complement strand
CGTCCTGGCCACCAACACCTCCTCGCTGCTCGTCACCGCCGTCGCCCGGGGGGCCACGCACCCCGAACGCGTGGTCGGGATGCACTTCTTCAACCCGCCTCCGGTAATGCGCCTGCTCGAGGTCGTCGCGGGCGAGGAGTCCTCGGACTGGGCCGTGGCGCGGGCCCGCGCCGCCGGCGAGGCGATGGGCAAGCAGGTGATCATCGCCGTGGACGGCCCGGGGTTCCTCGTCAACCGCTGTAACCGGCCGTTCGCGCTCGAGGCGCTGAAGCTCCTGCAGGAGCGCGTGGCGCCGCTCGAGGAGATCGACCGGATCTGCCGGCTGGGAGGCGGGTTCCGGATGGGCCCGTTCGAGCTGATGGACCTGGTCGGGGTCGATGTCGGGCTCGAGATCTCGCGGTCGTTCTACGAGCAGAGCTTCGGTGAACCGCGGTGGCGGCCCTCGCCGATCGCCGCGTTGACCGTTGCCGCCGGCCGGCTCGGACGAAAGTCAGGGCGCGGCTACTACGACTACTCGACCGCCTCTGGACAGCACCGCGAGCCCGATCCCCCACCGCTCAGTCCGGGCGGGGGTGACGGGTTGATCGTCGTCGCCGGCCACGCGCCCCTGGCGCACGCGCTCGCCGACGCCGCGTCGCAAGCCGGTTGGGACGTCACCTCCCCGGAGTCGGCGCAGGAGCGCGAGCCCCCCTTCCTGATCCTCGACCTCGGCTTCGGCGAGGACCTCGAGGCGCCGCTCCAGGGCGGCCCGCAGGCGATCTGCTGCGTTCCGGGCTCGCTCGCGATGATGGATCCCGGCGGTGGCGCGGTCGGCTTTCACGCTCTCCCGCCGTTCGATGAGACGAGCCTGGTCGAGCTCACCCGCGGGCCGGACACGTCCGACTCCGCGGCCGCCGCGGCCGAGCGGTTTTTCGCCACCCTCGGCAAGCACACCGTCTGGGTCGACGACGCGCCCGGGCTCGTGCTCGGCCGGATCGTCTGTCAGGTCATCAACGAGGCGGCGTTCGCGGTGGCCGAGGGCGTCGGCAGCCCGGCCGACGTCGACGCGGGCATGGTCCACGGTCTGAACTACCCGCGCGGGATCCTCGAGTGGGCGGATGAGATCGGCCTCGATCACGTCCTGGCCGTGCTCGACGGCCTCTACGAGGAGCGGCGCGAGGAGCGCTACCGCGCGGCGCCGTTGCTCCGGACGCTCGTCATGTCCGGTCGGGTCGGCCAGCAGACCGGCGAGGGCTTCTTCATCCACGAGGAGTAGATCGGCGCAGGTTTCGGCCGACATCGGTCGCTTTCGCAGCGGTTCACTCCACGAAACGGCCATTTATTAGGCCCAGTTGTGTGAGATCGGGCTTACCTGCCGACTCTCCCTCTATGCGGATGGCTCGGAGGGGTTCGCACTCGACACCGACCGGTCGGCATCCCCGTCTGCCCCGAGCCGCCCTCGCGGTCCTGACCGTCATCGCCGCCTCTCTGCTCGCCGTGGTTCCGGCCGCAACCGCGACCACGGCGAGCCAGAAGCACCGCAACCGCCACCCCGCCGCCCGCGCGGCCTCGGCCTGCGCCGGCGCCACCGCCCCCGTGGCGAGCTCGTCGGCCGCGGTCCTGCGCTCCGCCGTCGTGTGCCTCATCAATCAACAGCGGGCGCAGCACCATCTTCCGCCGCTGCAGGCCTCGCCGCTCCTGAATCGTTCCGCCCAGGGATGGACGAACGTGATGGTCTCGAGCGACCAGTTCACGCACGGTACGAACTTTGCCTCTCGGATCAGCGCCGTCGGCTACGACTGGCGGATGGCCGGCGAGAACATCGCCACCGGGTATGACACACCGCGCGCGGTCGTCCGCGCCTGGATGGCCAGTCCGGGGCACTGCGAGAACATCCTCGACCCCAGCTACCGGAACGTCGGTACCGGGCTCAGCGACCGAGCCGTGCGCGGCTTCGCGACTGGTCCCGGCACGTGGACGCAGGACTTCGCGCTGGGGATGCACGAATCGCCGCCGTCGAGCAACTTCGGCCCGGCCAACGGCTGCCCGTACTGACGGGCGTCGGCTAGGCGGAGGCCTGCGCCGTGGCGCCGGCCGTGTCCTCGAGCGGGAACGGCGTGTCGCGCAGATACCACTCGGCGTCGAGCGCGGCCTGACAGCCCGATCCAGCCGCCGTGACGGCCTGGCGGTAGATGTGGTCGACGAGGTCGCCGGCCGCGAACACGCCGGGAAGGCCGGTCAGCGTGGACTTGCCCTGCGTTACGACGTAGCCGGAGGGGTCGGTCTCGACCTGGCCTTCCACGAGCTGTGACTGCGGCTCGTGGCCGACCGCGATGAACGCGCCGGTGACCGGTAGCTCGCGGACGGACCCGTCGACGGTGTTGCGCAGCCGGGCGATGGTGAGCGATCCGTTCTCGCCCGTGAACTCCTCCACCTCGTAGGGCGTGATCCACTCGATATTCGGGATCGCACGAGCGCGTTCGAGCATGATCTTCGACGCCCGGAACTCGTCGCGGCGGTGCACGATCGCCACCTTGGCGGCGAACTTGGAGAGGAACATCGCCTCCTCCATGGCGGAGTCTCCACCGCCGACGATTAGCGTCGGCGCCTCCCGGAAGAAGGCGGCGTCGCACGTCGCGCAGTAGCTGACGCCGCGACCGGCCAACTCGGCCTCGCCGGGGACCTCGAGCTTGCGATGTTGCGCGCCCATCGCGAGGATCAGGGCACGGGTCAGGTGCACCTCGTCGCCGAGCCACACCTTGTGGAGGCCGCCGTCGCGCGAGACCTCGATCCGCGTCGCGTCGTCGGTCTCGAGGCGCGCGCCAAAGCGCTCGGCCTGATCGCGGAAATGCTGCATCAGCGCCGGGCCCATGATCCCCTCGGGGAAGCCGGGGTAGTTCTCCACGTCAGTCGTCTGCTGGAGCAGACCGCCCCAGGCGAACCCCTCGATCACGAACGGCTCGAGGTTGGCACGGGCGGTGTACAGCGCGGCGGTGTAGCCGGCCGGGCCGCCGCCCACGATGATCACGTTCTCAACTCGTTCGTTTGTCACTTCATAAAGTATAGTCAGGATTCCAGGGCGGCGGTGGGGGCGCCCGGCTCAGGATGAGGAGCGCACCCCCCGGGGGGCGCTCCGGAGTACCCCCCCGGCCTCGGTGCTCCAGCGGTGGACGGTGCGCCGCAGCTGGAAGTAGGCGACCGCCCCCGGCAGCGTCGGCAACCAGAAGGCGAACGCGCGGTAGGCGAGCACCGCGACGACCGACAGCTCGACGTTCACGCCAAACGCCGTGAACGCGCCGATCATGCCCCCGTCGACCCCGCCGATCCCGCCCGGGAGCGGCAGCGCGTTGCCGAGCATTCCGACGAAGTAGGACATGACGATCACGCCCTTGGGCGGAGAGCCGCCGAACGCGTGGAAGCAGGCCCAGAGCACCGCGATGTCGAACCCCCACCACCCCACCGCCCCGAGCGTGCTCGGGTTGCGGTCGCGGAGCAGTTCGATCGCCGTCCGCACACCGGTGGCTGCCGTCGCCGAAGCCGCGGACACTCGCATGGCGACCCGGGACACGCGGCGCCGGCCGGCGCTCAGCGATCCCATCATCCGGTTGACGTCGACAGGCAGCGTCGAGATGCCGAGGAACACGGAGATCACGATCGCCCCGAAGATCGCCGGCACGATCGTGATCGCGAACGGCGCCTGACCCGGGATCAGGCCCAGGTAGAGGGCGACGCCGTCGATCACCAGCGCGGCCATGTAGACGCCGTAGAGCAGGGCCAGAAACGCGATCATCCGGCTCGCAACGGTCCGCCGCCCCATCCCCGAGCGCCGCAGGGCCCAGGCCGTGAGCGCGATCCCGCCCGCGCCGGCCGCCGCGAACAGTCGGGTGGCGGCCAGGCTCGCCATCGTGATCTGGTAGCTCTCGGCCCAGCCGATGCGAGCTGGGGCGCCGCCATCGGGCGCCGCCGACCCGCTTGACCTGCCGCGGACGAACACGCCGCGAAACAGCACGATGTAGCCGCAGAACGAGCAGACCTCGAGTACGGCGGCGAGCGCGAGCCACCAGGCGTTCCCGTGCTGGATGCGGTTCCAGGTCTCGTTGAGACCGAGCAGCCTGGGGAGCACGAAGTAGAGGAACGCAACCGCGGAGGCGACGAACAGGAGCGCGGCCAGCAGCCGTCCCCGGGTCAGCCGAAGGCGCGGGAGCTCCTCGGCGTTCGCCCGGCCCGCTCGGGCCGACCGTCCGTTGGCCTGGCTGGGCGACTCGCTGCTCGCCGTGCGCTGGGGGTCCGTCACTGGCCCGGCGCGCCCGATTCGAGGGCCTGGAGCGCGGCGGAGACGCGTCGGTACGCGGGCGCCAGACGCGGCGCCACGTTCCGCACTGTCTCGGCCAGCGCGGCGCCGGCGATCAGGTCCACGGCATAGTGCTCGCCGAGGTACACGAGCGCGAGCCCCAGCGTCCCCGCGTACGTCCAGCCCACGGCGCCCGAAACCGGGCCGACCTCGGACAGCAGGTGCGCGCCCATGATCGACGTGGCGAAATGCAGCGACGGCATGGCAGCAAGCGGATTTCCTCCGAGGACATCGTAAAGGCCGCCCCAGCGGTCACCCCAGAACTGCTCGCCGTACTCGATCATCATCCGCCGAACCCGCAGCGACTGGCGGTCGTCGAGGCGCCCCTGCTCGGCCGCCCACCACGGCGGCGCGGTCGGAACCGCCCAGTAGAACACCGCGCCGAGGTCGAACACGGCGTACATCCGCACGGCGGCGCCTTGGAAGCGGTCCGGAGTGCGCCACCACACGTAGGCCAGGCTGAGGTGGGGGACGACGAACCACATCCAGTGGCACCAGACGAGCACACGCTCGAACCGGTTGATCGCGCCCGGAGCCGAGAATGCCCGCTGGAGGCGGAGCGTCGGGGGCGTCCCGAGCCCGAGCGCGCGGTCGATCGCGATCGGATAGTCGACCCGCACGCGGGCCTCGAGGCCCGCCGGATCGTCGTGGGGCATCTCGTAGGCCGCCACGTACGCCCACATGTTCAGCACGCACAGCGCCGCGTCGCGGTACCGGGAGCGGGGAACCGCCACGCACAGGGCGACGGGGGCGAGCCCGGCCCCGGCGAGTACCACCGGGCGCGGGATCTTGGCCCGCCGTCGGACGGCGGGCAAGGCGACTCCGGTCGCGACGAGGACCCAAGCCACCGCCCGAATGCCCCTCCGTGCGCGCAAGGGCGGCGAGTATAAGAGACCCCACAGTCCGCCCGGGCGCCGGGGGCGATCGGTGCGTCGCCGTCAGCCGCCGCCGACTTCTCTCCGTGCGGTTCGGCACGACCTCCGAGGAGAGGGCCGAGCAGATCAAGCCAGGGCCCGCCGGGATAGAATCTCGCGCCTTGCGATCCGCCGCCTCCGACGCCCAGCGCCGCCGCCGAATCCCACGGCTCCTCTGCGCAGCACTGGCAACCTCGGTCCTCTCGCTCGTGCTCGCACCGAGCGCGTTCGCGAACTTCATCACTCCCAAGGCGGGAGGCTCGCCGAACGCCAACCAGATCCACTCGCTGTACATGATCATCCTGTACATCGCGGCGGTGGTGTTCGTGCTCGTGGAGGGCGCACTGGCCTACTCGGTCTTCCGCTTCCGCGCCAAGAAGGTGAAGGTGGCGGCCCAGATCCACGGCAACACCGCGCTCGAGGTCGGCTGGACGGTCGGGGCCGCGGCGGTCCTCGTGATCCTGACCGTCGTGACCTTCGTCAAGCTCGGCAGCATCATCAACCCACCGAACTCGAGCGCGCCGTTCCTCGAGTCCTCGCTGACGCAGCCGACTCCGCCCAACGGCAAGTCGCTGGTGATCTGCGTCCAGGGCCGGCAGTACATCTGGCGCTACGTCTATGGCGCCGCGTGCCGGAGCAATCCGTTCGCCGCCAAGCTGCCCTACTCCTACCAGGAGATGTACGTCCCGGCCGACACGACCGTCGTGCTCAGCATCACCTCGGTCGACGTGATCCACTCATGGTGGGTGCCGTCGCTGGGCGGGAAGGTAGACGCGGTGCCGGGTTACACGACCTACACCTGGTTCAAGGCCAAGGGTCCCGCGCTCTATCACGGCCAGTGCGCACAGCTCTGCGGGCGCCAGCACGCGTTCATGACGGCGCTTGTGAACGTCGTGTCACCCACCCAGTATCAGACCTGGTTGACCGAGCAGCAACAGAAGATCCAGACTGCCAATTCGCAGGTAACCCAGCTGCGGAACTACCTCACGAACACTGGAAACCTCTAGGAGACCCCGGATGTCAGTGACCACGGCTCAGGTGACCAGGCAGGCGCCCCAGGTGCTCACCCGGTCGGTGGCTTCGCCCCGCCAGACCAAGCGCTGGATCGACTGGGTGACGACGACCGATCACAAGAAGATCGGGATCATGTACCTGGTCACGACGTTCGTGTTCTTCATCCTGGGCGGCGTCGAAGCGCTCCTCATGCGCGTCCAGCTCTCAGAACCGAGCAACACGCTGCTGAGCGGCGAGCGCTACAACCAGCTGCTCACGTTGCACGGGACGACGATGATCTTCCTATTCGTCGTGCCCGTGATGGCCGGGTTCGGGAACTACTTCGTGCCGCTCATGATCGGCGCCCGGGACATGGCCTTCCCGCGGCTCAACGCGCTCTCCTACTGGCTGCTCCTCGCCGGCGGGATCGTGTTCTACGCCACGCTTTTCTGGCACCCGCCCGAGGCCGGGTGGTGGAGCTATCCGCCGCTCTCGAGCATCCAGTACTCGCCCAGCGGCGGACAGGACGCGTGGATCTTCCTCATCCACCTGACCGGCATCTCCTCGTTGCTCGGGGCGATCAACTTCTACGCCACGATCGTCAACATGCGCGCGCCGGGGATGAGCTGGGGCCGCGTGCCGCTGTTCGTCTGGGCGATTCTGATCTACGCGATCCTGCTCATCATCGCCCTGCCGGTTGTCGCCGCCGCGGTCACGATGCTGCTCACCGACCGCCACTTCGGGACGCACTGGTTCGACCCCACCGCGCACGGCTCCCCCGTCCTCTGGCAGCACCTGTTCTGGTTCTTCGGCCATCCCGAGGTCTACATCATGGTGCTGCCCGGCTTCGGAATCATCTCCGAGGTCATCCCGGTCTACTCGCGCAAGCCGATCTTCGGCTACAAGGCGATGGCCGCCTCGATCGCGGTGATCGCGTTCCTGGCGACGCTGGTGTGGGCACACCACATGTTCGCCTCGCCGATCCCGATCGTCGTGCTCGGATTCTTCATGCTCAGCTCGTTCCTGATCGGGGTGCCAACCGGGGTGAAGATCTTCAACTGGATCGCCACCCTGTGGCGAGGTTCGCTCGTCATGACGACCTCGCTCTACTACGCGATCGGGATGATCTCGATCTTCCTCGTGGGCGGGATCACGGGCATCTTCCTGGCCGTCTTCCCGGTCGACTGGCAGCTCAACGACACCTACTTCGTCGTCGCCCACTTCCACTACACGATCTTCGGTGGCGCCGTGTTCCCGGTTCTGGCCGGGCTCTACTACTGGTTCCCGAAGATGACCGGGCGGTTGCTCAACGAGCGCCTCGGGAAGGTCTCGTTCTGGTTCACGTTCATCGGCTTCAACGCGACGTTCTTCGTCCAGCACGCCCTCGGGCTGTCGGGGATGCCGCGGCGGATCTACACCTATCAGCCGGGTCTCGGGTGGTCGACGTACAACTTGATCTCGACCATCGGCGCGTTCATACTCGGCTTCGGGATCATCCTCACCGTGATCAACGTCGCACTCAACTACAAGCGGGGGCCGCTGGCAGGACCGGATCCGTGGAAGGGGAACACCCTCGAGTGGTTCGTCCCCTCTCCCCCGCCCGTCAACAACTTCGACGAGATCCCGCGCGTCCGCTCGGTCGAGCCGATGCGTGACATCCGCCGCCAAGTCGAGCGGTCCACGGGCGTGACCCAGAAGACCGGCGGCAGCGAGCAGTTCGCGCGGGTCTAGCCGCATGGATGCCTCGTCTGTGAGCTCGGTCCGGTCGGCGCCGGCCGCCGCCGGAGCGCGCCAGCTGCTGTCGGACTACTTCGAGCTGACCAAGCCGAAGGTCCAGACCCTGCTGCTGTTCACGACGATCACGACGATGGAGATCGCCGGAAATCCGCCCGTGTCGCGGATCGCGCTGACATGCCTGGGCGGATATCTCTCGGCAGGCGGGGCCGGCGCCGTCAACCACTACTACGACCGCGACATCGACGCCCAGATGAAACGCACCGCTTCGCGGCCGATCCCGGCCGGGCGGATCTCGCCCCGGGCGGCGCTGATCTTCGGCTTCGTCCTATGCGGCTTGTCGTTCGCGCTCCTGTCGCTGACCGTCAACCTGCTCGCGGCGGGACTGGCGCTGGCCGGGTTCGTCGGTTACGTCGGCGTCTACACGATCTGGCTCAAGCGGCGGACGGCCCAGAACATCGTCATCGGCGGCGCCGCCGGCGCGGTGCCGCCCCTGGTCGGCTGGGCCGCGACGCGCGGATCCCTCTCGTGGACCGCGGTCTACCTGTTCGCCATCGTCTTCTACTGGACCCCGCCGCACTTCTGGTCGCTCAGCCTGCTCATGAAGGACGAGTACAAGAGCGTGGGGGTGCCGATGATGCCCGTGGTCCGAGGCGAGCGCGAGACCCGCCGCCAGATCCTCCTCTACACGCTCCTGCTGTACGCGATCACGCAGCTGCCCTTCTGCGCCGGGGAGTTCGGGATCGCCTACCTGATCGGATCGATCGTGCTCGGGCTCGCCTTCATCGCCGGCGCGGTGCTCCTCTACCGGCGCGCCGACCGGCGGACCGCGCTGCGGCTGTATCTCTTCTCGCTGGCCTATCTGGCGCTCCTGTTCGGGACGATGGTCGCCGACGTGAAGCTGTAGCCTCCCGGAGAACCATGGACCGAAGGCTCGCACGCAAGAACATCCGCTCCGGTCTGATCGCGGGCGCGTTGTGCGCCGTCATGTTCGGAATCACGTTCGTGGCCGCCGCGATCTACGTCCACCCGTGAGCGAGAGCGATCATCCGATCCCCGCGCCGCCGGCCGGCGAGGAGATCCATATTCCAGGGCCGAGCCTGCTGCCGTTCGCGTGCGCGATCGCGATCACGCTGACCGTAATCGGGACGACGATCAATCTGATCATCAGTGCCATCGGCCTGATCGCGTTCGTGATCATCGTCATCAGGTGGATCGCCGACACGCGGCGCGACATCGCCGAGCTCCCCGAAGAGCACGTTCACTAGCGGGCTAGCCCCGCCCCTCACGCGCGGGCTGGCCGCGCCTCATTACGCGCGGAATGGCCGCGCCCCCTCACGCGCGGACTGGCCGCGCCCCCTCACGCGCGGGCGAGCCCCGCCGTCTCACGGGCGGGCGAGCCCGGCCCTCACGCGCGGGCGAGGCCCCCGCGCCCCCGCCACCGCGGCGGCGTCGCCGTCAGGAGCCTGCCTTCGCGAACGTCTCGCCGGCCGGGACCTCGCAGCTCGCGCCGTCCCGGGTCCAGACGCGCACGATGTCACGCATCGACAGGATGCCCGAGAGCTCGGCGCCGCTGACCACGACGAGGTGGCGGAAGCGCCCTCTCACCATCGCCGCCGCGGCCTGTTCGAGCGACCACTCGGGCGAGGCGAAGGTCAGGTTGGTGGTCAGGTGCTCGGCGACGAGCTCCGTGTCGGGATCTCCGCCCGAGGCGATCGCCTCGAGGATGTCCCGCTCGGTGATGACCCCGGGGCCCGGCGCGTCCGGGTCGAGCACCACCGCCGCGCCGACGTTGCGGCGGGCCATCGACTGGGCCGCTTCGCGAAGCGTGTGACGCGGGCCGATTGTCAGAACCGTTTCGGACATCCCCTCACGTACCTGCATCACGCCTCCTCACCGAGCCCGTCAGTGACAACCGCGGACCCTCGCTTGCAACAATTGCCTCAATCATAGTGGAGTTCACGTCAGGCTTCGGACCTTTTACCCCGCACTGTTAAGGCGAAGCGACTGTCGACGGGCCTGACTTCCTTCGTCGACCGGAACGCTTAGGATGCTGGACCGGAGTGACGCTCGAGGGCTCGCAGACTGAATAGCGCCGTGCGCAATCGACCGATTCTGCAGATGGTCGTGTTCGGGGTGGTCGCCGCCGCGATCGGGATCGTCATCGCCCTCCTCATCCCGTGGTTCCCGAGCAAGGGTTCGGTCCAGGCCGGCCGGGTCCACACGCTCTACGACGTCCTCCTGATCGCCACCGTGCCGATCTTCGTGCTCGTCATGACGGTCATCCTGTTTTCGGTGTGGAGGTTCCGGATGCGCCCCGGTCAGGAAGAGATGGACGGCCCTCCGATCCACGGGAACACTCGTCTGGAGGTCGTTTGGACGGCGCTTCCGGCGGTCTTGATCCTGAGCCTCTGCGGCTACGCCTACAGCGTCCTGCGCGCCAACGAGGCGACCAAGAAGAACGAGATGACAGTGAACGTGACCACGCGTCAGTTCGCGTTCGAGTTCTCCTACCCCGACGCCGGCAAGCAGGTTGTCTCCTCGGAGCTGTACCTCCCGATCCACCAGCCGGTCGTGTTCAAGCTCCGCTCGCTCGACGTGATCCACAGCTTCTTCGTCCCGAACTTCTCCGAGAAGCTCGACGCCGTCCCCGGCATCGTCACCACCCTGCGCGTGACGCCGAGCACGCTCGGCGTCTACCCGGTCGAGTGCACCGAGCTGTGCGGGGCCGGCCACTCGCTGATGCGCTCGAGCGCGCACGTCGTGACCGAGGCGGCGTTCGAGAGCTGGCTGCGCTCGCAACCGGCCAACGCGCCGCCGCCCATCGGCACGGTCCCCCCGAACGTGACCCACGCCAACGTGCCGGGCTACAACGTCATACCCGGCTACGGCTCCTCGTCCTCGTCGTCGTCGAGTAGCAGCGCGGCGCCGACCCCGTCGGGCTCGGGCTCGTCCAGCAGCAGCTCCTCGAGCAGCAGCTCGTCGAGCAGCTCTTCCGGCGCGAGCGCGCCGATCAGCACCACGGCCGCCGCCGCGCTGTTCACCTCGGCCGGATGCAGCGGCTGCCACACGCTCGCCGCCGCCTCGGCCACCGGCACCGTCGGCCCCGATCTCGACAGCCGGCTGCGCAGCGACTGCGCCAGCGCCGCCTCCCAGAAGGTCCGAGGCGCGAGCCTGAAGCAGTGCATCTCCACGGCGATCACCAAGCCCTACGCCTTCATCCCGTCGGGCTACAGCCCCGGCATCATGCCCTCGAACTTCGCCTCGCGCCTAACCTCGGCGCAGATCCAAGGGCTCGTCAACTTCCTGGCGAGCGCGGCCAAGTGAGCGGCCGTCATGACTAGCCGAGCCGGTATCGTGCAGGCAATGGACGGCGGCCCCGTTCGCGAGCGCGCTCGCGCAGCTGGTAGTCGGTCGGACGGGGCTTCGATTGATCAGGAGGTCGACTGATGGCGGTCACCGCAACGGCAGCTCATGAGGCCCCGGTCGCGCGCCCGACGCGTGTTCCGCTTCCGCCAAAGCTGAGGGCCCCCGGTTGGTACCGCGCCGCCCTGTTCGAGGTCCTGGGCTTCGGCTTCGCCTTCGGCCTGAGCGTCCTGATCCGCTGGCTGATGCACAACCACCCGTTCGTCGACGGCCACGCGATCACGATCATCGCCCTGTTCGCAGTCCCGCTCGCCTTCCTGCTCGGGATCGGCACGTGCGACTACTGGCTGTACTGGGCGGTGGGGAAGCCGACGCGTCCCGAGGACCACTCGGGGCATGGGGCCTACAGCTGGCGCGACTACCTCCGCGTCAACACCGACCACAAGGTGATCGGCATCCAGTACACGGTCACCTCCTTCTTCTTCCTGCTCGTCGGCGGGATGTTCGCGATGCTGATCCGGGCTCAGCTGGCCAAGCCGGGGATGCAGTTCCTCACGCCTGAGCAGTACAACGGCGTGTTCTCGGTCCACGCCACCTTGCTCATCTTCTTCTTCGTGATCCCCGTGTTCGCCGGCCTCGCGAACTTCGTGCTGCCGCTGATGATCGGCGCGCCGGACATGGCCTTCCCGCGCCTGAACGCACTCTCCTTCTGGCTGCTTCCGCTGGGCGGCGTGATCATGCTAATGAGCTTCCTCGCGCCGGGAGGTTCGTTCGCCGCCGGCTGGACGGCCTACGCGCCGCTGTCGACGACGATGCCCATCGGTCAGCTGTTCTTCTCGATCGGGGTGCAGTTCGCGGGCTTCTCGTCGATCTTCACCGCGCTCAACTTCCTCGTGACGATCATCACTATGCGAGCGCCCGGGATGAGCTTCTTCCGGATGCCGCTGCTCGTGTGGGCGAACTTCTCGACGTCGCTGCTCGTCGTGATCGCCACGCCGTTCATCGCCGCGTCGCAGTTCTTCATCCTGCTCGACACCGCGATGCACTTCCACTTCTTCGACGCGTTCGTCGGCCCGAACCAGAACGGCAACGTGCTCATGTACCAGCACGTGTTCTGGTTCTACTCCCACCCGGCCGTGTACATCATGATGCTGCCCGGGTTCGGGATCATCTCCGAGGTCATCGCGGTCAAGGCGCGAAAACCCATCTTCGGCTACCGGATGATGGCGTTCTCGCTGCTCGCGATCGTCGTGCTCGGGTTCACCGTGTGGGCCCACCACATGTTCGTGTCCGGAATGGCGCCGTGGATCCGTATCCCGATGATGATCACCACCGCGATCATCGCGATTCCCACCGGCATCAAGATCTTCTCGTGGCTCGCCACGCTGTGGCGAGGGGTTCTCCACCTCGACACGCCGATGCTGTTCGCGCTCGGGTTCCTGACGTGCTTCACGCTCGGTGGCATCAGCGGCGTCATGCTCGCCATGATCCCGTTCGACATCCACGTGAGCCAGACCTACTTCATCGTCGCCCACATCCACTACGTGCTGTTCGGCGGCTCCCTGTTCACGATCTTCGCCGGCGTCTACTACTGGTTCCCGAAGATGACCGGGCGAATGTTCGACGACCGCCTCGGGAAGTGGCACTTCTGGTCGACGTTCATCTTCTTCAACCTGACGTTCGGACCGATGCACTTGATCGGACTGCAGGGCATGCCGCGGCGCGTCGCCGAGTACGCGGACAAGTTCGCCGACTGGAACCTCTTCATCTCGGTCTGCTCGTGGATCCTCGGCGCCAGCACGCTTATCTTCCTCTACAACATGGTGGTCAGCTGGCGGGGTGGTCCGCGCGCGCCCGCGAACCCATGGCGAGCGCTCACGCTCGAGTGGCAGGTCTCCTCGCCGCCGCCGGTGTTCAACTTCGACGCCGTGCCGACCGTCGTCGGCGGGCCCTACGAGTACGGCGTCCCCGGCGCGGTGCACGGGATCTTCAAGTCTCCGGCCGAGGCCCAGAAGGTGACCGCCGGCGCGTTAGTCACGCCACCGAGTCAGCAGGCGCACGAATGAGTTCGGGCGACGCGCCGAACATCGCGTCCAAGACCATCCTCGTGGTGGCCAACGAGACGCTCGGCGGCCAGCAGCTACTGGACGCCGTGCGCGAGCGCGCCGACAGCGACACGCGCTTCATCCTGTGCGTGCCGCAGAACCGGCCGCGGGCGGGGCTGGTCGTCTACAACGAGGCCGTGTTCGACGCGGCCCAGGTGCGGCTCGATCTCGCCCTCGAGGTGATTCGCGACATGGGCATCCGGGCGATCGGCGAGGTCGGCGATCAGGACCCGTACACGGCCACGATCGACGCCGTGCGCGAGTACCGCCCGCAGGAGATC
>DATBYI010000702.1:0-4425 GCA_036513815.1 Solirubrobacteraceae bacterium | reverse complement strand
CTTGACATGCAGCCAAACGGCTGCCTATAATCACGCAGCCATATGGCTGCACATTCCGAACGACAGGACGTATTCAGGGCGCTCGCGGATCCAGGCCGGCGCCGGCTGCTGGACAGCCTGAACGCTCGCAACGGCCAGACGCTTCGTGAGCTCTGCGCCGAGATGGAGATGGCCCGTCAATCGGTCAGCAAGCACCTCGCCGTGCTCGAGGCGGCGAACCTAGTAACCACCGTGCGGCGCGGACGCGAGAAGTTCCATTACCTCAACCCCGCTCCCATCAACGAAATCTCCGAGCGCTGGATCAACCGCTACGACCAGCAGCGTGTGCATGCGCTCGCGGACCTCAAGCAAGCATTGGAGAGCCCCACCATGGAAAAGCCGTCGTTCGTCTACACCACCTACATCCAGACCACGCCCCAGCGCCTGTGGCAGGCGCTGACCGAGCCCGCGTTCACCGAGCGCTACTGGAACCTCGTGTTCGAGACCGACTGGCAGGTCGGGTCGAACATGACCTGGATCCAGCGCGGCGACCGGGGAGAGGATCCCGAGCAAGTCGTGCTCGAGTCCGACCCCTACCGCCGGCTGTCCTACAGCTGGCACACGTTCACGCCCTCGCTGGCGCGCGCGGTGGGCCTGAGCGAGGAGCTGTTCGCAAGCCTGGCGACCGAGCCTCGGTCCAAGGTCACCTTCGACATCGAGCCCACCGGCGACGCGGTGAAGCTGACCGTCGTGCACGACGGGTTCGAGCCGGGGAGCAGGCTGCCGGAGCTGGTCGGCGGAGGCTGGCCGCAGGTGATCGCGAGGCTCAAGACTCTGCTCGAGACGGGCGAGACGTTCGAGATCCGGCGGCAGGACGCGGTCCCCGACGGCGAGCTCGTCGGTCGCTGATCGACGCACCCGGGGGGTGGTGTGCCGGTGCCCGCCGGCGCACCGCCGACCCGGTAGAACACCGTCTCGACAATCACACCGACACGAGGGGCAACGCGATGACCGAGACGACGGACCTGGCATCTGCCATCAGCCAGATCACGGACGAGCACATGCAGGAGGTGCTCGGACAGGCGAGGACCTACACGCTGCTCCTGCTCCGGCGCACGCCGAAGCTGACCGAGCCGGGAAGCCGGGAGATCGTCTGGGAGCACGGCCGGCGCAACATGGCGTTGCGCGCTCAGGGGACGCTCCCAATCGTCTGCCCGGTGGGCGACGACAGCGAGTGGGCGGGCATCGGCATCTTTCACGCCTCGCCCGAGGACGTGACCGCGATCATGGACGAGGACCCCGGAGTGAAGGCGGGCCTCTTCACCTACGAGCTTCACCCGGTCCGCGGGTTCCCCGGCTCGAGCCTCCCGTAGGGGCGCGCGCGATGCCCACAGATCCCGCTCCCGCTCCGGCTCCCGCTGCCCGCTCGGGGCAGCCGGACGAATCGCTTCCGGTGTACAACCTCGGCTCCGCTGTCTACGGCCTCATCTCCGTCGGCGCCCTACTCGCCGCCGAAAGCGCCTCGCGCGAGAGCTACGGCGAGACGGTCGGGGCGGTGGCGCTCGCGGCCGTTCTCCTGTGGCTGGCCCACGCCTACTCGGAGTGGGTGTACTACCGGGCGCGCGCCGGCGAGGGGCTGACGCGCGCCGGGCTGCGACGGATGCTGCGACGGGAGTTGCCGGTCCTCGCCGGCGGCACCCCGCCGCTGCTCGCGGTGCTGATCGCCTGGGCGGCCGGCGCCGGGCTGGGCAGCGCGATCACGATCGCGCTGTGGATCTCGGTGGCGGCGATCCTCACCGCCGAGGTCGCGGCCGGCCTTCAGGCCGACCTGTCAGGACGCGAGGTGGCGCTGCAAGCGGTCGTCGGCTCCGCGTTCGGGCTGCTCATCCTCGGCGTCAAGCTGATCCTGCACTGAGGCGCCGGTCCGGCCGGCCGGCGGTCAGTCGCCCTGGTTACGAACGATCCGCGGATCGCCCCGGCGCCCTACCACGAACCAGATCGCCTCCACCGGCTCCGAGCCGAGGTTGAACAGCCGGTGCGGCATCGTCGACTCGAACGAGATCGAATCGCCCGGTCTGAGCTCGTACGTGTCGAAGCCGACCGTCACGCCGAGCCGGCCGGTCTGGACGTGGCCGTATTCGCTCCCCGAGTGGCGCATGAGCGAATCCTCGGGACACGACTCGCCACCCTCCTCGTAGACGACGGCGAGGAAGTCGACGTCCTGGGGCGTCTGGGGGGTGAGCCGCTCCCAGCGAACGCCCGAGGCGAGCTCGATGGCCTTGCCGCGGCCTCGGCGCACGACCGGGTCGAACACGCGGCCCGAACTCTCGTCGGGTCCCGCGGCCTCCGATGCGACGGCGCGGTGGCGCGGACCGTCGCTCTTCGTGGCGCCGGGCCGCCGGCGCCGGTCCGGCGACCCGAGCAACAGCTCGTCCAGCGACAGCCCGAGTTCGTTGACGATCGCGTACAGCGTGCCGACCGACGGCGATGCCTTGCCGAGCTCGACCTGCGAGATCAGGCTCGCCGAGACGCCGACGCGGCGGGCCAGTTCGCGCACGCCGATCTGCTGGCTCAGGCGCTCCTCGCGCACTCGTCGGCCGACCGTCTCGGGCTCGACGCCGTTGCGGCCGGATGCGTCATCGCGGTCGGGTTCGCGCTCGTGAGCGGCCGGCTCTGCGGCGTTTCCAGTTGTTGTTCGCGCCCGAGTCATGGATTCCAAGACGCCGCCCTCAGGCGCCGCCGACCGTCGAATTGCTCGCGGGACTGGTCGCGAGGGCGCTCGGCCTGACCCGTGGCCGCGCGGCCTCCGGCTCAGTCGCTTCCGGCCATGACGTCTTCGCGATGGAACTCAACCCCGAACTCGTCCTCGGACAGGCTTACCGACGCGCCATCATTGTCGATGAACTTGAGCGCAGTCGGCTCGATCTTGTAGAAGGCGATGTTGGTCGTCGAAGCACCCGAGGTAGGGGACGGGAACTTATCGGCGAACAGCCCGACCGCCGTGGCGACGTCGTTTCCGGCCGAGACGGGCGCAGCGTGCCCATCGCCCTGGATCCCCTTGGCCTTGTTCCAGTTCTGGACGTACTCGTCGATGGCGAACGAGACCCGCGGATTCTGCTGAATGTGTAACGCGGTAGTTGAGTTCGGGCGGGCCCAGAGATACAGAGTGGCACCGTCGTTGACATACATGAACGTGCTGGCGTGGGGGGAGCCATCGGTGGTGGCAGTGGCCAGTGTGACCGTCTTTTGTGACCCCAAATAATCGAGCACGGACTGCGGAAGCTGTTGCGCCATCGGTTCCTCTCTCTGGTCGGTCAGCGGTGTGGACCCTCCTACCGCTCGGCTCGTCTGTCGTACCGCGCCACAATACCGAGTGCGTCTGCGAGCGCTTTGGCGTTCAGGTCCCCCGCGAGCCGGGGACCACGAGCCCCGTCTCGTAGGCCAACACGACAGCCTGGGTGCGGTCGCGCAGCCCGAGCTTGCCGAGGATGCGGCTGACGTGGGTCTTGACCGTCTCCTCGGTGACGACGAGCCGGTCTGCGATCTCGGAATTCGAAAGGCCCTCGGCGATCAGCTGAAGGACCTGCGTTTCGCGCGGGGTGAGCTCCTCGAGTCCGAACGCGGGCGGCGGCGTCTGGTCTGAACGCTGGGCGAACTCGTTGATCAGCCGGCGGGTGATGCCGGGGGCGAGCAGCGCGTCGCGGCGGCGATGACGCGGACCGCGTGGAAGAGCACCTCGGCGGTGACGTCCTTGAGCAGAAAGCCGCTCGCGCCGGCGCGGAGCGCCTCGTACACGTATTCGTCGAGGTCGAACGTGGTCAGGATGAGAATCCGGATCCCGGCCGCTCCGCTTGCCGTGAGCTGACGGGTGGCCTCGATGCCGTCCATGCCGGGCATGCGAACGTCCATCAACACAACATCCGGTTCGAGCTGGCGGCCGACCCGCACCGCTTCGGCGCCGTCTCGCGCCGTGCCCACGACGGTGAACTCGGGCTGGGTCTCGAGCAGGCTCGTGAATCCCGAGCGCACCACATCGTGGTCGTCGGCGACGACGATCCGCACGGCGCCTGCGCTCACGTGACCGATTCGCCGCCCTCGCCCGGCAACGTGGCCTCGACGAGAAACCCGCCGCCCGTCGCCGGACCCGTGCGCAAGTGGCCGCCGACCGCTGCGGCGCGCTCTCGCATGCCGGTGAGTCCGTGGCCTCCGGACGTGGCTGCCGCCATCGGGCCTGGGCCGTTGTCACGGACGCGGAGGCTGACGGCCTGCGCACCGTAGTGAAGCTCGACGTCGACGGCGGCCCCCGGGGCGTGCCGGCGGGCGTTGGTGAGCGCCTCCTGGACGATCCGGTACGCGGCGAGCTCGACACCCGGATCGAGCCCCCTTGGCCGTCCGGAGAGGATCAGCCGGGCCGCCGACCCCGAGGCGTCGCGCGTCTGGTCGAGC
>DATBYI010000701.1:0-11446 GCA_036513815.1 Solirubrobacteraceae bacterium | reverse complement strand
TCGTGCCCGAAGAGGGCAAGGCGCTCTCTACGGCGCTTCGGCTGCGGATGAAGGGTTAGGGGGCGGGCCGCCCCGCTCAGGCGCCGGCGAGGAGGGTGAGGAAGGCGCGGGGGGTGAAGACGGGGATCTGCTGCTCGAGCGCGAGCAGGTGCTTGTCGCCTGAGACGAGCGCCGCGCGATGCGCTGATGCGAGCGCGACCAGGTAGTCGTCGTCCGGATCGCGCGAGCGCACCGGGGGGTCGGTCTGCGGGTCGATGACGAGCGTTGCTGCGTCGGCGACCCAGCGCAAGAGCTCGGCGGCATCTGCCTCTGGGATGTGTCGCCGCAACTTGGGATACGCAAGCGCTCGCGCAAGCTCGTCGATCAGGGATGCAGAGGCGATTAGCTCGAACTCACCAGCCTCGAACGCTCGCAGCACGTCGGCTGGGGCGCCGCGTGAGGAGAGGGCGCCGGAGATGAGGACGTTGGGATCGAGGACAGCCCGCACCCGTCAGCGCCGGGGACGCGTCCGGTGCTGCGCCTCGACGGCGAGCGCCGTCGCGTCACGCTCGGAAAGGGCATTTCGCTCCCACAGACGCTCGAGCAGGTCCAGCCCCATGTCGCGACGTAGCGATTCCTCGATCACCTGGCTGTCGCCGCGGCCGGTCCGGGCGGCTCTCATCTTGACCGCCTTCATGACCGACTCGTCGAGAGTGAGCGTGGTACGAACCTTGGACATCTAGTCGCATCATCGCAGCTCAGTGCAGCCGCATCAAGATGCGGCTATCCAGGAGGGAAGCCAAGCCAACCACCCAGGCCTTGCAGCCCCTGCTGGCGCCTCGTCTGAAATGCACGCTTTGCGTAGTAGTAGTGCCCGGCGTTTGGACGGCAGGACTTTGTATGGCCGATAAGTCTCTCCCGTATGGCCGACTCGATGAAGACATAACGCTACATCTACAGGTTATGCACGCCGCCACGGGTTTCCACCCGTCCCGTGACGAGCCTCACCTCGCATCAAGCGGCCCCCTCGCGGGCCTCTGAAAGCGCCGCTTGGGGCCATCTGAGAGCGCCTGAGACGGCGCACTCTTCATCACTGCAGAGCCCCACCTCCCCGACCGCTGGCGCCGGAGCCCTGGCGTGAGCGTCCCTATCCACAACCGCCAAGGAGAGCCGGTGAACCCGACTGCCGCCACCCGCGCCCGCCTCGGCGTGGCCCTCGCCGCGAGCGCCCTCGCCCTGCTCTTCGCGATGCCCGCCTCGGCGCTTGCCAGCACCGGGCACAGCTTTGCCGGCCAGTTCGGGGCGCCCGGCAACGAAGACGGGCAGTTCGCCTCCGGCGGCCCGGCCGGGATCGCCTTGCTGCCCTCAAGCGGCGAGCTCTTCGCCGTCGACCCGGGCCATACGCTCGGTGACCTCACGACGCCCGCCCCGCGGATCGAGCGCTTCGATGCCTCCGGGGCCTATGGGTCCTCGTTCTCGATCGACGCCGCCTCCTACGGCTCGCCGGGCGCGCTCGCGCTCGACCCGGCCGGCTCGGGCTCGCTCTACGTGGCCGCAACCGAACTTGCCAGCGGCGCCGGCGTGGTCCTGAAGTACTCCGCCGCCGGCGTCTTTGACTACGCGCTTGACGCCTCAACCTCCACCACGACGATCAACGCCGGGGCGGGGATCGCCGTCGACCCGACCGACGGCACCGTCTTTGCGACGGCCACCGACTCGAGCACCGGCGCCCAGGTGATCGACACCTTCAACGGAACCACGGGCGCTTTCGTCTCAGAGCTCGACGGCTCGAGCTCGCCCGAGACGGCGTTCTCCTGCCCCACCGCACTGGCGGTCGGGGGCGGCGACCTGTTCGTGCTCGATCCGTGCACCAACCGCGTCGATCAGTACTCGACCGCGGGCGTCTTCGGGCAGATCGTCGATGACGGCAGCCGCGGCGCGCCGGTCGCGCTGAGCGCCGACCCCACCACCGGCGAACCGTTCGTCGGCGAGGCCGGCGCCCTGGGCCTGCAGGTCACCCAGTTCAGCGCCGCCGGCGCGGCGCGTGGGCAGAGCTTCGGCCCGCCGAACATCGCCGGCCTGTCCGGGCTGGCGGTCGATCACTCCACCGGCACGGTCTACACCGCCGACAACGCCGCCGGCGCGATCGAGCGCTTCACGACCTTCGAAGGCCCGACCGTGCAGACGACGGGCGCCGACTCGATCACCCCGAGCTCGGCGACGCTCAACGGCACGATCAACCCGCAAGGCGTCTCATCGACCTACCACTTCGAATACGGCCTGGACACCAGCTACGGCTCCCAGACCGCCGAGTCCGATCCGCTGAGCGGCTCAACCGACGTGCCGGCCACTGCGACGGCGAGCGGCCTCTTGGCGCACAGGACCTACCACTACCGGATCGTCGGCACGAACGCCTCGGGCTCGATCACCGGACAGGACGAAACGTTCACGACGGCCCCGGCGCCCCCGACGCTCGACGGCCAGCCGGCGTTTGCCTCCTCGATCATGACGAGCAGCGCGACGCTGAACGCGACGCTCGACCCCAACGGCTCGGAGACCACCTACCACTTCGAGTTCGGGACCGAAGGGCCGTGCGCTTCCAACCCGTGCAGCTCAACGCCCGACAGCGATGCCGGCGAAGGCTCTGAAGATCAGCCCGTGAGCGCCGCTCTGAGCGGGCTGCAGCCCGACACGACCTACCACTACCGGCTGATCGCCGAGAACGGCACCGGCGGAGTGCGGGACGGCGCCGAAGGGACTTTCTCAACCGCGCCCGCCGGGGCCGCGAGCGCATCTCCCGTCAGCGTGTTCGCAGCGGAGCTGCACGCCACGATCAACTCGCACGGCGCCCCGACGAGCTACCACTTCGAATACGGCACCACGACCGAATACGGCGCCAGCACGCCGGAGACCGACGCCGGCAGCGCCGAAGCCGATCAGCTCGTCTCCCAGCCGACCGCCCGCCTGACCCCCGCCACCACCTACCACGTGCGGGTCGTGGCCACGACGGGCGGGCAGACGATCACCGGCGAGGATGGCACCTTCACGACCGGCGCGATGCCGCTGCCCGTCGCACTTGAACCGACCGGCGTCACGACCACGGAGGCCACGCTCTCCGGCACCACAGACACCCACGGCCTGCCCGGCAGCTACCGCTTCGAAGTCAGCTCGCTGAGCGGCGAGTACTCGAGCACGACCGATCTTTTGCCGACGCCCACCGGCGACGGTCCCCAGCCCGTCAGCGCCCACCTGAGCGGCCTGCCGCCGGGCGAGAGCTTCCTCGTGGTCCTTTCGGTCACGAGCAACCAGGCCACGGCCTCGAGCGAACAGGCCTCCTTCGCCACCGCGCCCTTGCAAGCACCGCCGTCCCGCCCCGCGATCGCGGGCGGCCCCTATGGCTGCAGCGCCCCGGCGATCGACCCCTACAACGCACACCCGCGCCCCGACAGCACGATCGCTATCTCAGGACACGACCTCGGAGTCGCCGGAAACGTGATGCTCGCCGGCACGAGGATCCTCCCCACCAACTGGTCGCCGAGCGGGTTCTCGATCCAGATCCCCCAGGGCGCGAGCGGGACGCTGCCGCTCACCGTCAACTGCGGTCATGCCTCGAACACGATCGCCGTGAGCATCTTCAAGGCCCCCGTCAACGCCTTCGCGATCGCCAAGGCCTCCGCCAAGGGCAAGGTCGCGACGCTCTCGCTGAAGCTGCCCGGCCCGGGCAAGCTCGCCACCGCAGGCAAGGACACCGTGAGCAGCAGCGCCACGGTCGCAAAGGCCGGCAGCACAAAGCTCACCGTCCGCCTCTCGCGCGCCGGGCAGAAGGCGCTCGGGAAAGCCAAGCGCCACACGCTGAAGCTCAGCGTCCGCGTCACCTACACCCCGACCGGGGGAGCCGGCGCCTCACAGAGCCGAACGCTCACCTTCAAGGCTAGGAGCAAACGATGACCACAGCACGCCGCAGCTCGCCGGCTCCGACCCTCGCTCGCTCCCCCAAGGATCAGCCCATGCACTTCAGCACACCGCCGCACCGCCCAGCCTCCCCGCATGCCGCTTCTGGCTCAGTCGGCGGCTCGCGCCGCCGCCCCCTTGCCCGCCGTGCCGCGAGCGCCCTCGCCGCCCTGGCGGCCGTGGCGACAGCGGCCCTCGGCCTCACCCCCGCGCCCGCCCTGGCCGACGACTGCCCCAACGCCGCGCTGCGGGCGGAGAACAACTCCACGCAGCTGCCGGAATGCCGGGCTTATGAGCAGGTCTCGCCGGTGTTCAAGGAGGGATTTCCGCCGGCCCCGTCGGCGATCACCGATGACGGAAGGCTGGCGTATCTCAGCAATGGAAGCTACGCCGACAATGGGTATGGGACCTCTGGCCTGCCGGGGGGCAACGCGTACCTTGCCACGCGCACCGAGAACGGCTGGTCCAACACCGCGCTCGCGCCGTCGGGTCCGGACTTCGACCCGGGCGGCCGGGCGTTCCCTGCGGCTCTCTCGCCGGATCTGCGCGGGACGCTCTGGAATATGCGTCGCGGTGACCAGCCGTACAACTTGGTGGATCTGTACGTGCGAGGTTCCGACGGTGCCTTTACCCGGATCGGTGGCGCCTCCGACCAGCCTGTGGCCTCGACCATCGTAGCGTCTGATGACCTGTCTCACGTGGCGTACAGCACACAGGCTGGCGAAACGTACGAGTACGTCGGCGGCGACGATCAGCGGCGGGCCGTCAGCGTCGACAACGCCGGTCAGCAGCTCGTTCCGCAGTGTGCGAGCACCGGTGTTGGCACCATCCAGGGCAGCTTCTATCACGCCATGTCTGCGGATGGCCGCGTGATCTTCTTGACGTGTTCCAGCGCTAACAGCAGCGTGTATGCGCGCGTCGGCGGGACGACGACGATCGACGTCTCGGGGTCGCAATGCACGAGAGGGCCCTCCGATCCCGGCGGAGCGTGCGACGCTGGCGCGGAGGCGATCTTCCAGGGCGCCAACGCGGGCGGCACGCGGGCGTACTTCACCACCAGCCAGCAGTTGGTCAACGGCGACAGCGACGACACGAACGATCTGTACGAGTGCGACATCCCGGCCGGCACGCCGGCGCCGGTTGGAGCAGTCAATTCCTGCCCGGACCTGCGGGAGGTATCTGGCGCCGTAGCTGGCGCGCACGTGCTGGGGGTCACGCGGATCTCCGACGACGGCTCCAGGGCGTACTTCGTGGCCACCGGTATCCTGGCGTCCAACTCGGGCGCGAACGATGCGTCTGCGGTCGCCGGCGATGACAACCTGTACGTCTGGAGTCGCGATGCCGCTCATCCGGATGGTGAAACGCGGTTCGTCGCGAAGCTCGATCCAGCCGACAGCGTCAACCTGTGGAACCACGACCGGGACGGGCGTCTTGCGCAGGCGACCGACGACGGACGCTACCTCGTGTTCGCGACCTACGCCAAACTGATCGACCAGGGCTCGCAGGCCGACACCGACACCGCGCGCGACATCTACCGCTACGACGCCGAGACCGGCGCGCTGATGCGGCTGACGACCGATGCTTACGGGGAGGGAGGCAACGAGCCTGGCGCAGACGCGACCTTCATCAGAGTCAGTCATACGCCTGAAGTTTTCAGCGTGGTGTCTTCTCCGCGTGGGGCGATGAGCGACGACGGCTCGTCCGTGGTCTTCACCACCACCGAGGCGCTTGCGCCGAACGATACGAATGACACGGTGGACGTCTATCTGTGGCACAACGGGCGCGTCTCGCTGATCTCGAGCGGCAAACCCTCGGAGGATGTCAACTTTGGAAGCTTTTTCTCAAGGGACTCTGTGTTCGGCACCAACGTCACCATCCAGGCGGTGATCTCGCCGTCCGGCCGCGATGTGTACTTCACGACGACGGACCCGTTGGTCGCCAGCGACGTCGACACGACGATGGACGTCTACGACGCCCGCGTAGACGGGGGCTTTGACCTGTCCACGCTGCCGGCCTGTTCGGGGGATGCGTGCCAGAGCCCTCCTTCAGCGCCGCCGGCGGCGGCGATGCCGGGCTCGACGTCGTCGACGGGTCAGAGCGACTCACCGCAGACGATGCCCGCGTTCTCGGTGGGCAAGCTGACGTCCAGTCAGTTGAAGGGGGTCGTGTCGACCGGCAAGGTGTCGCTGTCGGTCACGACCAACGCGCCTGGGAAGTTGTCGGCGCAGGCGACAGCGACGATCGCCAAGCGGTCCAGCACGGTCGGATCCGCCAAGCGTGACGTCGTAAAGGCGGGGACGGTGTCCCTGTCGCTGACGTTGTCCAAGAAGGCCCGGGCTGAGCTGAAGAGCAAGCGCAAGCTCACGGTCAAGGTGCTGGTCAGTCAGAACAACGTGGCGATCGCTAGGACGGTGTCGCTGAAGCTGACCCAGCCCAAGCCGGCCAAGAAGAAGACCAAGAACAAGTCCTTGCGCATGACGTCACGGCACGCCGCGACCCGGGGAGGTCGGTCATGACCACCATCGATCAGGTCCGCCGCTCAACAACAACAGGTTGGTTCATGCCCGCACACCGCACCCACCATCACCACCGCTGTCGCGCCCTGCTGGTACTGCTCGGCGCCCTCTGTGCCGCGCTGTGCCTGGCCCCCACCGCCCAGGCCGCTGGTCCGCAGCTAAGTGTGTCGCTCACCCACGACCCCGCGACCTTCCAGCGAGGCGATCTGGACGCGGATGTGATCGTGACGGTCACCAACGTGGGCGATGCGCCGACCGGCGGTCCTGTCTCGGCCACCCTCGTCCTTCCCCCCGCGTTGCAACTACGCAGTGTTTTCCGGGACACGGCGCCCGGGTGCCCGTCGCCGCAGTCCGTGAATGCCGGCGCCCCATTTACCTGCACGACACAGGGTGCGCTTGCCCCGGGAGGTTCCGCGACGACCCTGATCCAGGGAAGCCTGACCGTGGCTGCTGACGCCGGCAGCGAGTTGACGACGTCCGTCACCGCCTCCGCCGCTGGTGCTCCCGACGTCACGGCCGAGGATCACATTCCGGTCATCGATCGCGGGCCCTTCGTCCCCCTCGACTTCAGCGCGAGGTCGCTGGACTCCGCGGGAAACGACGACACCGTGGCGGGCGGCCATCCCTATGAGGCCACCACCTCCTTCGCCTTCCACACCTTCCGCAGCGATACATCCAATATTTCCTTTCCGGGAGAGCAACGCCCGGTTGAGGACGTGCGCAACATCTGGGTGGAGCTGCCTCCAGGCTTTGTCGGAGCGGCGTCCGCCGCGCCGCGCTGCACCGTGTCGCAGCTCACGTCCGGGTCCCTCAGTCAGCCCTGTCCGCCGGCGACGCAGGTCGGGACGTTGACGCTCGACACGCCGACCTTGCTTTCGAGTGGGGCGCACCCGTTCTACAACCTCACGCCTGAGCCGGGGTATCCGGCCGAGTTTGCGTTCAAGCTCGGACCGACCGCCATCGTCAGCTACGCGCAGTTGCGGCCTCGTGGCGGCGGGTATGGTCTCAACATCACCGTTCCCGGTGCGGACCGCTTCGTGATCCGGGGCGTCTCCGCGACGTTGTGGGGCGTGCCCTCCCAGCTCAACGGCACCGGCGGCCCCCCAATCCCCTTCCTCTCAAACCCAGCCGACTGCCTGGACGCCCAGCCGACCACCAAGATCTACGTCGACTCCTGGGAGCACCCGGCCCGGATGCAGTCCGACGGAACCCCCGACCTCTCAGACCCCAACTGGAAGTCCTCCTCGGCCCCGGCTCCGGCGATCACGGGATGCGACGCGCCTGCGCTGGCAGACCAGTTCAAACCCTCGATCTCCCTCGAACCGACAAGTGATGCCGGGGGCTCCCACGCGGCCGACACCCCCTCGGGCTATCGGGTCGACCTCAGCTTCCCGCAGTCGAATGACCCAACCGACCCGAGCACGGTGTTCGATCCCTCGATTCCCCAGGCGCCGGCGCTGAAGGACGCCACGGTCACGCTGCCGGCGGGCGTTTCGATCAATCCCTCAGCAGCCGACGGCCTTGACGGCTGCTCAGACGCCCCAGGCGATGACCAGGTGCAGTTGAACTCGATCAACCCGGTCACGTGCTCGGAAGCCTCGAAGATCGGCTCGGTGATCGCGCAGTCGCCGCTGCTCGCCTCCCACGACCCGGAAACCGATGCGGTGACGGGGATGGAACCGATCGACGGCGATGTCTACCTGCTGAAGCCCCACACCGGCGACCTGAGCGCCTCGGGCGACGGGGACGGCCACTTCCGCATCCTGATCCAGCTCGAGAGCGAACGCTATGGCCTGAACGTCAAGCTCCCCGGCATCGTCACCGCCGACAAGGACACCGGGCAGCTGACGGCACGCTTCACGAACAACCCGCAGCTGCCGGTCAAGTCGCTGCACCTGACGTTCAAGGGCGGCGATCGCGCGCCGCTGGTCAACCCGAGGACATGCACCGCAGCTGCAACGACGACCGGCGTGTTCACGCCGTGGTCGCGTGGCGGCACCCGCTCAGACGGGACCGTCGTGCCCGGCACGCCGGATGCGACGTCCTCCTCCTCCTTCGCGATCGATCAGGGAGCAAACGGCGCACCGTGCGCCTCCTCGCCGGCCGAGCTGCCCTTCAGCCCCGGCTTCTCCGCCGGTGTCCTTAGCCCGGAAGCGGGTGGCAGCTCGCCGCTGGTGCTGCGCTTCACCCGCTCAGACGGCGAGCAGGAGCTCGGCTCGATCGACGCAACGCTACCCCCGGGCCTTCTGGGCAACATCGGCGGCGTGCCGCTGTGCCCGCAGGCGCAGGCCGCTGCCGGCACATGTGACGCCGCCTCGCAGATCGGCACGACCACGGTCGGCGCCGGTGCCGGGCCAAGCCCCTTCTTCCTGCCGCAGGCCGGCAGGGACCCGACCGCCGTCTATCTCGCAGGCCCCTACAAGGGCGCACCGCTGTCGCTGTCGATCGTGGTCCCCGCGCAGGCCGGGCCGTTCGATCTCGGCAACGTGGTCGTGCGCGCGGCGCTGTTCATCGACCCCCACGACGCGCACGTGAGCGTCAAATCCGACCCGATCCCGACGATCCGCGACGGTGTGCCACTGCGTATCCGCGACGTGCGCGTGAACATCGACCGGCCGGGCTTCATGGCCTCGCCGACCAACTGCAAAGAGCAGTCGATCTCGGCTCTGCTCGCAAGCGCCGAGGGCAAGTCGGCGAGCGTCAGCTCCCCGTTTGCGGTGAGCGGCTGCTCGAAGCTGAAGTTCAAGCCGAAACTCAGCGCCTCGACCTCGGGCAAGACCAGCAAAGCCGCCGGCGCGAGCCTCGTCGTGAAGCTCTCCCAGCAACCCGGCGAAGCGAGCATCGCAAAGGTCGACCTGACGCTTCCGGTCGCGCTGCCCTCGCGCCTTTCCACGCTGCAGAAAGCCTGCACCGAAGCGCAGTTCGCGGCAAACCCCGCGGGCTGCCCCGAAGGCTCGGTGATCGGCAGCGCCACGGCGCGCACGCCGCTGCTGCAAACGCCGCTCACGGGACCGGCCTATCTGGTCTCCCATGGCGGTGAGGCCTTCCCCGACGTCGTCTTCATGCTGCAGGCCAACGAACGGGGGTCCAACGTTCGCGTCGACCTCGTCGGCAACACCCAGATCAAGAAGGGCATCACCTACTCGCGCTTTGAAACGGTGCCCGACGCGCCGATCTCAAGCTTTGAAGCGAACCTGCCCGAGGGCCCGCACTCGGTGCTCACCGCCAACGGCAACCTCTGTCAGAAAGCGCTTCTGATGCCCACCGAAATGGTCGCCCAGAACGGGGCCCTGGCGATGCAGAGCACGAAGATCGCGCTCACCGGCTGCCCCAAGGCTGCGATCAAGGTCAAGTCCCGCCGCGTTGCCCATCGCGCCGTGAAGCTGACCGTCGCGGTCTCCGCGCCCGGCAGGCTGAGCGCCTCGGGCAACGGCCTCACCACCACCTCCAGGCGTATTCGCGGGGCCGGAACGGTCACGCTGCTCCTGCGGGCAAAGCGACCCGGCAAGCTCTCGACGAAGATCAAGCTCGGGTTCGTGCCCGAAGAGGGCAAGGCGCTCTCTACGGCGCTTCGGCTGCGGATGAAGGGTTAGGGGGCGGGCCGCCCCGCTCAGGCGCCGGCGAGGAGGGTGAGGAAGGCGCGGGGGGTGAGACGAACGCCGCGGGGTACTCGCCGCTCACGGCACGATGCTGAAGCCGCGCTTGGCCCAGTCGCCGAAAGCGCCGTAGAACGCAGGGAAGTTGGCCGTGACGAGCAGTGCGGCCTCGTGGACGTGCTCGGCCGTGGCGTGGCGGGCAAGCATCCGCCGCAGTTCGCCTAGCCGCCGCAGACGGCGCGTCAATTCTGTCGAGAGCACGCCGGCACGCCGTAGTGCCGTGAGATCACCGCGCATGTCAGCCTCGTCGCGACGGCCGCGAAGCTCCGCGAGCTCCAGGCCAAACACCGCCAGCTCCACGATGCAGGCGTAGAGCTGCTCGACCCCTCTTTCTACGGCCTTCACACGGTTCAGCGCCACCGGGTCCTCCGAGGCGAACGCCGCCGCGAACACCTCGCGGTCGAAATCATCCCCGAACTCAGCCATCGCCGTACGCAACGCCAGGAGATGCCGGCGAATGTCATTCGCGCGGTCTCGGATCTTCAGCTTCAAGGTGCGAGCACGCTTGGGATCGGTGGCTTCCAGTGGGACTGGGTTCGAGTCCTGCGGGCTCATCGCCGATCCTCGAGTGAGACGGCGTCGAGATTGGACAAGGACGCGCGCTCTTCGCGACGGGCTGCGCGACGCAACTTCCGCTCCCGTGCCCGCAGCTGCCGCCATGTGTCATCGCGGTCGATCAGGACGCGACCCTGCTCGAGCACAGCGACCATCAGCGCCGGCGAGCGCTCTGCGTCCGACAGGCGCATCAGCTGAACCTCACGCGAGACCGCCTGAGTGACACGTTCAGACAACGCCGCGAGGCGGTGGATCTCAGCATCGCGTAGTGCGACGAGGATGTCGAGTTCCGAGGCCTCCTCGTCCTCACCGGCTGCGGTCGAGCCAAACAGGACTGCGAGCCTCACGTTCGGCTCGGTGCGCAATGCAGCGCGCAGCGCGCGGAGCAGCGGCCAGTGGGTGCGGAGGTAGGACTCCTCGCGGAGCGGGACGAGGAAGAGGCGAGGGCCAACCCGTTCACCGCGGATCAGACCCTCTGTCGCTGCGCGTCGCAGCGTGCGCTCGGGAATCGAAAGTTCCGCCGCGACCCGTCGCAGGGAGTCCATGCGAACAGGCTACCTGCGCGCGGTTGCTAACGCCTCACTTGGTGTGGCCGATAGAGCACAGTTGTATGGCCGATCAGCCGCAGACAACAGACTGCGACCACAAGTTATGCACACCACCACGGGTTTCCACCCCTCTCGCGCATACCCCTCGAGCAGCATCCCGCGCCCGTCTGCGCCCCGTTTGCGCCCTGCCGACAGCCCTGCAAACGGCCGGTGCAGCGCTGATCGACCGGCACGTCCTTCC
>DATBYI010000700.1:0-7010 GCA_036513815.1 Solirubrobacteraceae bacterium | reverse complement strand
TACGCGGTGATTCCCTACAACGCGGTGCAGGGGCACTGCCAGTCGGGCAACCCGCGTCCCAACGCGAGTTCGGCCGACCCGACCATCTCGACGATCAGCCACGAGCAGAACGAGACGGTCACCGATCCCGAAGGAAACGCGTGGATCGACAGTCAGGGAAACGAGGAGGCCGACCTATGTCTGACCCAATTCGGGCCGTCGCTGGGCGGGTCGGGGGACAGGGCGTGGAACGAATCGATCAACGGCGGGCACTTCCTGCTCCAGGAGGTGTGGAGTGACGCCGACTCCGCGTGCGAGCAGCGGGCCAAACCCGACGTGCTGTCGTTCGGGCTGGGCCGTGGCAGCGACCGCGCCCGCTCGCTCTCGTTCGTGGCCCACGGATCGGATCCCGACGGCCGCATGGTCGGCTTCGAGTGGTTCTTCGGTGACGGCCGCGCCGCCTTCGGCCGACGGGCGAACCACACGTTCAAGCTGGCGGGCACCTACCGGGTCATGCTCCGCGCCACCGACAGCTGGGGAAACTGGAGCTTCTCGGCGCGGAACGTGACGATCAGGACCCACCCAGCACGCTGACCGGGAGGGCGGCCGCGCCCGTGCCGGCCCTCACGTAGCGCGGGTGGGCGACCTCGAGATAGTGGTTGAAGGCCCAGTCCAAGAAGCGCCGGCTCTGCATGGCGCGCAGCGAGCCGGCGAGTAGTCGCGGCGCCACGCGCGGGACCAGGCGCTGGCAGTGGAGCATCCATCGGTACGCGGCGGCGTGTCCGTCGCTGAAACGGGCGTAGCTCTGGAAGGCATCCGCCGTCGAACGGCTTCCGGCCAGGACCTCGCGCAACTCCCGCCCGACGGCGAGCCCGAAGTAGAGCGCGGTCCGGATCCCCTCGGCGGTCAAGGGCAGGCAGTGGCCCGCCGAGTCGCCGGCGAAGAACACGCCGTCCTCGGTCGCGGGGCGCAGCGCGTGCGGGATCCAGTTGCCCTGGTAGCGGACGGTCTCCGAACCGACGTCGGTGGCCAGCCGCTCGGTCGGCTCCCGCACGTGGAAGCGGGGGTCGAACGAGCCGACGCCGATGCGGAGCTCCGCGCCGGCCGGGAAGCTCCACCCGTAGCCGGCCGGCACGTAGGAGCGGTCGATCCAGACCTCCATGTCTTGCCCGCCGCCGTGCGGATGAACCTCGAGGCCACGCGAGAGCAGCGCGTCGGGCGGCTGGATGTTCTCGCCGGTGCCCAGGACGCGCCGCCAGCCGAGTGCGTCGACGATGTGCGTGGCGCGGATGTCCCCGCGATCTGTGTGGACCGTGTGCCCGCTGCGCCCGTCGACCTTCGCGGTCTCGAAGGTAAACGCGCCCTGTTCGGCGAGCAACCCGCACAGCTCCCGGTAGTCGAAGGTCGAGAAGGTCCAGGGCAGCCGGTAGTTGACCGTCGCGTGGGGGGTGTGGATGACGAGCTCGCCGAACGTCTGCCGCAACGAGCGCTGCAGGTCGAGTTGCTCGAGCCAGGCCGTGGGAATGCCGCACGCTGACGTCTGGCGCTCGCCGATCTCGTAGCGGTCGATCACGAGCACGTCGGCGCCGCTCGAGCGCAACTCGCGGGCCACGGCGAGGCCCGCGAAGCTCGCCCCGCAGATGAGCACATCGCAGTCGCGCTCCAGCGGCGTGCGCTCCTCGCCCCGTTTGGTCGCTCGCGTGGGCATCGCGGGGTGATGATAGGGGTGGGTTAGCGACCCGGACCGGAGCGCTTTGCCCGCTTTCTGCGGCTATCCTCCGATGAACTCATGTCTACCACTACCACGCTGACCCCCCCTGCCGAGCAACCTAACGCCAAGGTCGTCGAGGGATCCGACGGGCTCCTGCTCGAGATCGACGGCCAGATTGTTCCCAACTACGACGCCACCGTCCATCCGTTCCAGGAAGGCGATGTCGTCTCCGGCCGCGTCGTCCGGATCGACAACGACGAGGTCCTCGTCGACATCGGCTACAAGTCCGAGGGCGTTATCCCGTCCAGTGAGCTGTCGATTCGCAAGTCGGTCGACCCCAGCGACGAGGTGTCCCTCGGCGAAGAGGTTGACGCCCTCGTCCTGACCAAGGAAGACCAGGACGGACGGCTGATTCTTTCCAAGAAGCGTGCGCGCTTCGAGAAGGCCTGGCGCCGCATTGAGGCCGCCGCCGAATCGGGTGAGCCCGTCGAGGGTGCCGTCATCGAGGTCGTCAAGGGCGGCCTGATCATCGACCTCGGGGTGCGCGGCTTCCTGCCCGCCTCGCTTGTCGACATCCGCCGCGTGCCGAACCTCGACGAGTACATGGGCCAGACGATCGAGTGCAAGGTGATCGAGCTCAACCGATCGCGCAACAACGTCGTTCTGTCCCGCCGAGCGGTTTTGGAGGAGCAGCGGAAAGAGGACCGCGAGCGGATCCTCGACCGGCTCCAGCCGGGTCAGGTCGTGGAGGGCACGATCTCGAACATCGTCGACTTCGGCGCCTTCGTCGATCTCGACGGGATCGACGGCCTCATCCACATCTCCGAGCTTTCCTGGTCGCACGTCAACCATCCCTCCGAGATCCTGTCCATCGGGAACAAGGTCACGGTCAAGGTGCTCGACATCGACCGCCAGCGCCAGCGAATCTCCCTGGGCCTCAAGCAGACCCAGGAGGACCCGTGGCAGCGCGTCGTCGACACCTACAACGTGGGAGATGAGCTCGAGGGGACGGTGACCAAGGTCGTCACGTTCGGAGCTTTCGTCGAGATTCTCGATGGGGTGGAGGGCCTGGTCCACATCTCGGAGCTTGCCCAGCACCACGTCGAGAATCCGCGCGAGATCATTCAGCCCGGCGATCCGGTCAGGGTGAAGATCCTCGAGATCGACTCGGAGCGCCGGCGGCTCTCCCTCTCGATCAAGCGGGTCGAGGGGCAGGTGCTCCCCGTTCGGCCGATCACCGCGCCGACCGACGGCGAGGCCGGCGACCTCGACAACGTGCCCGAGCTCGGCCTGTCCGAGGACGTGTTCGCCGGCGACGATCAGCCGTTGCCGGCCGACGACGGTGCCGCTTCGTACGAGGCCGACGACAGTGCGGCTTCGTACGAGGCCGACGACAGTGCGGCTTCGGACGAGGCCGACGAGGGTGCCGTTTCGGACGAGGTCGACGACGCTGCCGCTTCGGACGAGGTCGACGACGCTGCCGCTTCGGACGAGGCCGACGAGCCCACCGAAGCTGAGCCAGAAGCCTAATCCGCGGATCCCATTTGTCGGCCTGACCGGGGGGATAGGCGCCGGCAAGTCCACGGCTCTGTCTGCGCTGGAGCGGGTCGGCGCCGCCGTCCTCTCGACCGACCGGGTCGTGCACGAGCTGTACGAGGATGATGATGTTTTGACGGCTGTGCGTGAGCGATTCGGGGACGCCATCGAGCGCGATGGAGTGGTGGACCGCGGTGCCATTGCCCGGGCTGCGTTCGCCAGCGACGGTGATCGGGCCTGGCTCGAGGGACTGCTGTGGCCGCGGGTGGGGGAGCGGATGGCCACGTGGCGCGCTTCGCTCTCGGCTTGCGTCGAGCCGCCCCGGGCCGCCGTGGTCGAGGTGCCCCTGCTCTTCGAGTCCGGTATGGACGGCGCCTTCGACGCCACAATCGCGGTCGTGGCCGACGAGGATGTGCGAGTCTCTCGAGCGGGCGCCCGGGGTCACGAGGCGCTCGCCGAGCGCTCGGCGCGCCAACTCTCTCAGCAGGAAAAGGCGCAACGTGCGACGTACGTTGTGGTTAACGAGGGAACGGTGGAGGAGTTGGAGTCGAAGTTGTCAGCGCTGCTTGAGAAGCTGGGGTCGTGAGTTCGTCATCGGTCGGCGTGGCCAGACGTTCTCGCGCCCGGAGCGAGGCGGCGCGACGTGCCGCGGCGCGCCGCCGCGCGGCGGCGCGGCGCCGGCTGCGACTGACCCTGCTGGGCGTGGCCCTGCTCGCGGCCGCGATCGGCACCGTGCTGTCGCTGCCGATCGTCCGCAAGGCGGTCAACGAGCTGACGCTCCCGCTCTCCTACACGAGCGTGATCCGCGAGCAGGCGGCGGCCAAGCACCTCGATCCGGCCCTGATCGCCGGTGTGATCTACGCCGAGACGAAGTTCGACCCCCGCAACTCGGCCGCCGGCGCGGTCGGCCTGATGCAAGTCATGCCGCAGACGGCGCTGTTCCTGGCGCGCCGCTCCGGCGCGACCTCGTTCACCACCTCCGACCTCAACACGCCGGCGGTCAACATCGCCTACGGCAGCTACTACCTGCGCTACCTGCTGACCGAGTACCACGGGAACGTCAGCGTGGCGCTGGCGGCTTACAACGGTGGCGAGTCGAACGTCGACCGCTGGCTGGCCGAGGCCCGGGCCGACGGACACGCGTTCGCGGTGAGCGACATTCCCTTCCCGGAGACGCGCGCCTACGTGACCCGCGTGCTGTCGGCCGAGCAGGACTACCGCAGCAAGTACCCCAGCCAGCTGTACGGCTAGCGCAAGCACCCCAGCCAGCTGTACGGCTACCCGCTTGATTGATTCGCCACCGTCCTGGCCGAAGCCGGTCGGCGATGCCGGCCGCGCGGGACCTCCCTACACGGTCCGGAGCATGCATAAGTCGACACTCGCGCCGGGAGCCCGGAACCGCGACGAGCTCCGCATGTCTGGCATGCGGAGCTCGACACGGCTGCGAGATTCGGGCAGTTGTGACGTGCTTTGCACGCCGAGGGCGCCGCCGAAGCGACGCCCTCGCGCTGTCAGATGCCTCTTGTCGCCTTACGGCTTGACGCGGAACACGCGGCCGGTGCCCGCGCTCGCGCCCAGCTCGCCGACGTAGACCCATCCGGCGTGTGTCCCCAGCCCAATGAACGCTTCACCCTTGAATCCGGTGAGCAGGGTCTTCAACGCCCCGCCGGTGACCGGGAGCGACTGGACCTTGGCCGTCCCCGCGAATCCGAATTCGGAGAGGTACAGCTGCTTGCCGATGATCCCGAGCCCGCCCGGATCGGTGTGCGGTGCAAGGAACTTGAACGGCGTCGCGAACTTCGCGCACTTGGCCGCGACGACCCAGTTGCAGGTCGGGAAGCCGTAGTTCTGGCCGTTGCGCAGGCGCAGGATGTAGTCCGGCACCTTCTTCTGAAGGCTCGCCGGCTTGTCCTGCCCGAGAACCGTCACGAACGGTGAGGAGGATCCCGTGGGGAACGCGAACTGCCACGGCTGACGCATGCCGGTCGCGAAGACCTTCATGTCCTTGCCGGCCGAGTTGAACGACAGCACGTCGTACAGGAGGCCCTTCTTCGGGCCATGGTCGTTCGTCTCGCCGACGTCAACGCCCACGTCGAGGCGCCCGTTGGCCCCGAAGGCGAGACCGTTGAGCAGGATCCCCGGCGGTGCGCTGTAGAGGACCTTCTGGCTCGTGAAGCCGGTGCCGTTCCAGCCCGACCACGCGTACAGCTGCGCGACCGGACCGGTCGCGCCCAACGTCGCTCCGCTGACGTACAACGTGCCCTGGTGGAACGTGACGCCGAACGAGATGAGCGGCGACCCGGGCACCAGTACGGCGGTCGCGCCCTTGAGGACGTACACGCCGCCGCCGGCGCTGGGTGGCGTCGTTCCGTCGCTGACGAACACTTGTCCGTCTCCGAACGCGAACGACGTTGGGGTCGTGACGCCCGTCGCGACGAGCTGGAGCTTCGCTCCCTTCGCCGGTTTTGGCAGTGGCGCCGTCGCTGCCGTGGCCGTGGCCGCCGCCGCGACCGTGGCGCCGACGATGGCGGCCGCAATTAACGGCCTGAAAATCCGCTGAGGCAAAGAACCCTCCTATTGGGTCGTGTTGTCATCCTCTCCTTCCGTGGCGGGCGTGTGCCCGCCGAAACCCCCCGGCCCCGGGTGTCGAGGGAGCCTAACGCGCCGGAGTGACGAAAGTTGCGAATTTGTGAACGTTTTCACCGGCGAGTGTCTCTCCGCCACCGTGCAGCCCTCGCGTCGCTCGCGTGTCCCCGCGTGCCCGTTCCTCCGTCTGAGCCCCCCGCTACGCTAAAAGGTCCGGTCCGAAGATGCCTAAGTTCGAGCTAGACGCCGCCTATAACCCGACCGCCGACCAACCGGCGGCGATCGCCGGGCTGGCCGAGGGGATCCTGGCCGGGGAGCGCAGCATGACGCTGCTCGGCGCCACCGGCACGGGCAAGACGATGACGATGGCCGCGACGATCGAGGCGGTCCAGAAGCCGGCCCTCGTGATCGCCCACAACAAGACGCTGGCGGCGCAGCTGTGCAACGAGTTCCGGACGTACTTTCCCCGCAACTCGGTCGAGTACTTCGTCTCCTACTACGACTACTACCAGCCCGAGGCGTACGTCCCGAGCAAGGACCTGTACATCGAGAAGGACTCGGCGATCAACCAGGAGATCGACCGGCTGCGGCACTCGGCCACGGCGGCGCTGTTCGCCCGGCGCGACGTTCTCATCGTCGCCAGCGTGTCGTGCATCTACGGCCTGGGTTCGCCCCAGACCTACGACGAGAACCTGCAGACGCTGCGCAAGGGAGAGATGATCGACCGCGAGGCGCTGCTGCGCAAGCTCGTCTCGATCCAGTACTCGCGCAACGACACGGCCCTCACCCGCGGGACCTTCCGGGTCCGGGGTGAGACGCTCGAGATCTTCCCCGCCTACGCCGAGACCGCGTTCCGGATCGTGCTGTTCGGCGACGAGGTCGAGCACCTGCAGGAGTTCGATCCGCTCACGGGCGAGGTGCTCCAGGACGACATCGAGCACGTCGGCATCTGGCCGGCGTCGCACTACAACGTTCGCGAGGGGATGATCGAGGAATCGGTGGCGGAAATCGGCCGCGAGCTGAACGCGCGCTGCGCCGAGCTCGAAGCCCAGGGCAAGCTGCTCGAGTCCCACCGTCTGCGCCAGCGGACCCAGTACGACATGGAGATGCTCCGCGAGCTCGGCTTCTGCTCGGGGATCGAGAACTACTCGCGGATCCTCGACGGCCGCGCAGCCGGCTCGCGCCCGTACTGCCTGCT
>DATBYI010000699.1:0-6582 GCA_036513815.1 Solirubrobacteraceae bacterium | reverse complement strand
CAGGATCGGCGCGCGTTACCCGCTCGAGCGAGCGCGCCAGGCCCAAGAGGACCTCGAGGCGCGCAAGACGACCGGGAAGCTGCTGCTGATCCCATGAAGGAGCTGCACGGCCGGGCGAGTGCCGAGCTCGACATCGCCCCGCAGAAGTGCTTCGAGCTCTTGGCCGCGTTCGAGCGCTATCCGGCCTGGTTCGAAGTCGTTCGCGAGGTCGAGATCCTCGAGACGGAACAGAACGGGACCCCGGGTATGGCGCGGGCGTGGTTGCACGTCTCCCAAAGTCCGTTCGGCAAGGACTTCCAGCTGTTCCTCACGGTCAGGACCGAGGCGCCGGTTGCGGTCACGCTCACCCGGGTGCCCGAGGGTCCCAACGACCCGGACCGCCTCGAGCTGAGCTGGCGCGTGCTGGGTGAGAAATCGACGCGGCTCGAGCTCGAGTTCGACGCGATGGCCTCGTTCGTGCCGAGCTTCCTCCCGATCGGCGGGGCTGGCGACGCGATCGCCCAGGCGGCGCTCGAAGCCGCGCGCGAAGCCCTCACTCGCTAGGCTGGCGCGAATCCGATGCCCAGGTTCTCGGACGCAGAGCGCGCCACGCTGCGTGGTGTGGCCCATCTCCTGCCCGAGCACTGGCGGCAGGTCATCGAGATCGCGGCCGCCGCCGTGCCCCCGACGCCCGAGCAGCGAGTGCCGGCGCCGGACGACCCAGCGGCCAAGCGGCTCGAACAGATCGATCACATCGTCGTCGTGATGCTCGAGAACCGATCGTTCGACCACATGCTCGGGTACCTGTCGCTGCCCGCCGCGCTCGGCGGCCGCGACCGAGGCGACGTCGACGGGCTACGCGGTCCGGACGTGAACTTCAATGAGCACGCCGGAACGCGCTACCCCATCCATCACCTCGAGCAGACGCAGTTCGACGGTGAGGCCGAGGACCCGGATCACTCGGGCGAGGCGGTGGACGAGCAGCTCGCGGGTGGCGGACAGGGGTTCGTCGCGAACTTCGCGCGCCACTCGGCAGCGCTCGCCCAGAAGCTGGGCGTGCCCGCTCCCGATCCGGGGCTGGTCATGGGCTATTACGACTCAGACGACCTGCCGGTGTACGACCACCTGGCGGCCGAGTACTGCGTGGTCGATCGATGGTTCAGCTCGGTCCCCGGGGCGACCTGGCCCAACCGCCTGTACGCGCTGGCGGGACAGGCGGCCGGTAGCCGCGACGACATTTCGCTGCCGATCTACGCGCTGCCCACGTTCGCGCGCTACCTCGACGAGGCGAACGTGGACTGGCGCTGGTACTCCTACGACCCCGCCACGCTGCGCGCGGCGGACCCCGAGTACCGCCTCAGCCACCACGACCACTTCGGCTACCTCGACGCCCGCAAGCTGAGCATCGAGGAGGAGGTCATCGGCAAGCTGACCGAGAAGGGGTCGCTGCTGGACGACATCGCCGCCGACAAGCTCGCGCAGGTCACGTGGATCGATCCGCACTTCAAGGACCTGAACGTGCTCGGTCCGGATTCCAACGACGACCATCCGCCCTCGGACGTGCTCGCCGGCCAGGACCTGATCCTGACCATCTACCACGCGCTGAGCTCGAACCCGAGGACGTGGCCGAAGACGCTGCTGGTCATCGTCTACGACGAGCACGGCGGGTTCTACGATCACATCGCGCCCCCCGCCGCCACCGACGATCACCCCGAGTTCCGCAGGCTCGGGGTGCGCGTGCCGGCACTCGTCGTCTCGCCCTTGGTCACGCCTGGTTCGAACTCGAAAGCCCTGCTCGGCGACGACTTCCACTTCGACCACACTTCGATCATCCGGACGATCCTCACGCGGTTCTGTCAGGCCAACGGCCAGATCCCGGCCATGTCGGCGCGCACGGCGGCCGCCCACCACCTCGGCCACCTGCTGCGCGACGGCGCTCCGCGCGCCGATGTTCCCGACCACACCGCCGCCGTCCAGGCGCTCAACAAGTGGCGGGCGGGGTGGGCGCAGGCCCGCTTCACCGATCCGGTCGCGGCGGCCGATCCCCCGCGCGAGCTGACCGACTTCCAGAACGGGTTCTACGAGATGGCGCGCCGGCTCCGGCAGGCGGGCCTTCCGGGCGGTCACCCGTGAGCACGGTGGCGGTCAGGAACCTGGCGCGGCTGAACGAGGACGCGTTCGAGCGGCGAGGCGACTATCCGTGGCTGTTCTACGAGGGCCGTTGGCACAGCTCGGGCGAGCTGCTCGAGCGCTCGCGACGCCTCGGTGGCGGCCTGCTCGAGCTCGGCATCGAGCCGGGCGAGCGCGTCGTCGTCTGCATGGCCAACTGCCCCGAGGTGAACGTCTCATACCACGCGCTGTGGCGCGCCGGCGCCGTGGTCACGCCGGCGATGTTCCTGCTCTCGACCGAGGACCTGCGCCACGTGATCGCCGACTCCGAGGCATCCGCGGTGATCACGACGCCGGAGTTCCTCGACAAGGTGCGGGACGCGGTCGCGCCGCTCGACCACGTGCGCCACGTGATCGTGGCCGGTGGCGCCGCGGGCGACGGCGGCGACAGCGTCCTCGCCCTCGACGCGCTCGAGCGGTCCGATCCGGCGCCGATCGTCCCCCGCGCCGACGACGATCTCGCCGTGCTGCTCTACACCGGCGGCACGACGGGCCGGGCCAAGGGCGTGATGATCTCGCACGCGAGCCTCAACTTCACGGGCCACGCCGTGGAGCGGGCGGCGCACGTGGACGGGGTGACGCGGCACCTGATGACGCTGCCGCTCGCGCACGCCTACGGGATCCTGATCACCATCTCGGGACTGCACGCGCCCGAGCGACCCGTCACCGTTCTGATGCGCTGGTTCGACCCCGGCATGCTCCTCGCGCTGATCCAGGAGCACGGAGTGCAGAGCGCGCCGCTCGTGCCGTCGATGATCCAGATGCTGCTGGCGCAACCGCTCGAGGACTTCGACCTGACCTCGCTGCGCTACTTCGGATCCGGGGCAGCCCCGCTCGCGCCCGAGGTGAGCGAGGAGCTTCGGCGCCGGCTCCCGTGGGTCTCGATCCGCGAGGGGTACGGGTTGAGCGAGACCGCGGCGCTCGTCTCCACCAACCCGGCGGGGCGCGAGAAGCCGAGGTCGGTTGGGCTCCCGGTCCCGGGGACGACGGTCCGGATCGTCGGCGACGCGGATCTGCCTTTGCCGACCGGCGAGCCGGGCGAGGTGTGCGTCCGTTCGCCCGCGGTCATGCAGGGGTATTGGCGCGCACCGGAGGCGACCGCGGAGGCGATCCGCGACGGCTGGCTGCATACGGGTGACATCGGCTACCTCGACGACGAGGGCTACCTGTTCATCGTCGACCGCAAGAAGGACCTGATCATCCGCGGCGGCTTCAACGTGTACCCGCGCGACATCGAGGACGCGCTGCTCGAGCACCCGGCGGTCACCGCCGCGGGGGTCGTGGGCCGCCCCGATGGGCGTCGCGGCGAGGAGGTCGTCGCGTTCGTGTCGTTGAGCTCACCCGATGCTCTGAACGCCGATGAGCTGGTGGCATGGGCGCGTGAGCGGATCGGCGGCTACAAGTACCCGCGCGAGGTGCACATCGTCGACGCGATCCCGCTGACCGCCGTGGGGAAGCTCGACCGCAAGGAGTTGAGGGCAAGGGTGACTGGGATGGTCGGCGGCGCCTGACGGCGGCGCCTTGGAGAAGCCGTCTGCTATAGACGGGGCCATGGCGAACAACCTTGAAATGCGGTCTCTCGGCTTGCTCGGACCCGAGGTCTCGGTCATCGGCCTCGGCTGCAACAACTTCGGCCGGCGCGTCGACGTCGAAGGCACGCGCGCGGTGGTGGACGCGGCACTCGAGGAGGGCATCACCTTCCTCGACACCTCCAACACGTACGGGGATCCTCACGGCCGGAGCGAGGAGTTCCTCGGCGAGGTTCTCCAGGGCCGACGCGACCGGGTCGTGCTCGCGACCAAGTTCGGCATGGACATGGGCGACGGTCTCGGTCCTCGCGGGTCGCGCGATTACATCCTCCAGGCCGTCGAGGCTTCGCTGCGGCGTCTTCGCACCGACGTGATCGATTACTACTGGTACCACCAGCCCGACGGCGTCACGCCGATCGCCGAGACGCTCGCGGCGCTCGACGGTCTCGTCAAGGCTGGAACGGTGCGCTGGATCGGCGCCTCGAACTTCAGCGCCGAGCAGATCGAGGAGGCGGATGCCGTCGCGCGCGACGGGGGCTTCGCCCGGTTCACCGCGATCCAGAACAACTACAGCCTCCTGCACCGCGAGGCCGAGCGCAAGGTGCTGCCGACGTGCGAGCGGCTGGGGCTCGGCTTCGTGCCGTTCTTCCCGCTTGCCTCGGGACTGCTGACCGGCAAGTACCACCGCGGTGAGCCGGCGCCGGCGGGGACGCGGCTGGCGGCGCGCGATCAGGTGGCGACCGACGAGCAGTTCGAAGTCGTCGAGGCAATCGCACGGTTTGCCGACGATCGCGGCATCTCGATGACCGACGTCGCGATCGGCGCGCTGCTCGCGCGGCCCGCGGTCTCCACCGTGATCGCCGGCGCGACGAAGCCCGAGCAGGTCCACCAGAACGCCGCCGCCGGGCGGTGGCGGCCGAGCGATGACGACCTCAACGAACTCGAGGGGCTACTCAATCCATGAGCGCGTACGACATCCACCTCGACGACAAGTTCGGCAGCCTCAACCTGATCGACCTGCCGGCGGAGATCGCCGCGCACGAGCCGTGGTTCAACCAGACGCTGACTACGGTCAACGACGCGGTGGTGCGCCTCGGGATCATCGAGGGTGACTTTCACTGGCACCACCACGACGACACCGACGAGTTCTTCCTCGTGCTCGAGGGCGAGCTGCTCATCGATCTGCAGGACCTTGACACGGTCGTGCTCGCGCCCCACCAGGGCTACACGGTCCCGCGCGGCGTCGAGCACAGAACCCGCGCCCCCGTTCGCGCCGCGATCCTGATGGTCGAGGCCACCGGCGTCCAACCGACCGGGGACTGAGCCGGGTCGCATGGCCGGGCTGCTGGGCTCAGCCGACGCTCGCGGTTCGGCGTTACCCGAGCGGTTCGAGGCGGGCGAGATGGTTCTGGCCCCGGGCTGCTACGACGCGCTCGGCGCGCGGCTGATCGAGCAGGCCGGCTTTCCCGCCGCGTACATGACCGGCTTCGGCAGCGCGGCGTCGTACCTCGGGCGCCCGGACGTCGGGCTGATGACGATGTCCGAGATGGTCGACAACGCGCGGCAGATCGCCGAAGCCGTCGACATCCCGGTGATCGCCGACGCCGACACGGGCTACGGCAACTCGCTCAACGTGATCCGGACCGTGCGCGAGTACGAGGCGGCCGGCGTGGCGGCGATTCACCTCGAGGACCAGGTCACGCCCAAGAAGTGCGGGCACATGGACGACAAGCAGCTCGTGCCGGCGCACGAGATGGCCTCCAAGATCGCGGCCGCGGCGGCCGCGAGACGCTCTCCGGACTTCCTCATCATCGCGCGAACCGATGCGCGCGCGGTCGAGGGCTTGGACGCCGCGCTCCGGCGTGCGCGGCGCTACCGCGAGGCCGGCGCCGACGCGCTGTTCGTGGAGGCGCCGCAGTCGGTCTCCGAGATCGAGGCGATCGCGCAGGAGTTCACCGACGTCCCGCTGCTCTTCAACTACGCCGAGGGCGGCAAGACGCCGGCGGTTTCCTACGAGTTGCTGCGCGAGCTCGGCTTCTCGCTCGTCATCTTCCCGCTGACGCTGCTCTTGTCGGCGACGGGCGCGATGCGCGCGGCGCTGGCGCGCGTGAAAGCCGACGGCACGCCGATCGGGCTCCTGCCTTCGCTCGTGGGATTCGACGAGTTCCTGTCACTCGTGGGCATCGACGACGTCCGCGAGCTCGAGCGACGCTTCGCCGAGGGGTAGGTTTTGTTGGTGCGCGCGTATCGGGTGCCCCTGCGGTCAGACCTCGCTCCAGTGGACGCGATCGGGTGGCTGCGCGCCGACGAGCGGCCGTTCGCCCTGGCCGGCGAGTGGTTGCTGGGCGAGGCGGCGCTACTCGGCTCGGCGCCGGCGCGGGTGGCGTCGGCCGACGATGATCCATTCGCGCTGCTGGGCTCGGCGTCGCAGTCCGAGGTGTCCGGCGACGACGACGCGCTCGTCGGCGGCGGCTGGGTCGGTTGGCTCAGCTACGGGCTGGGCGCGGACGTCGAGGCGCTGACACCGAGCCCGCCGGCGCCGACCCCGCGGCCGGCGTTCTCGCTCGCCTTCTACGACCACGTCGTGCTCTTCCATCGAGGACAGTGGTGGTTCGAGGCGTTGTGGAGCGAGGAGCGCGACGCGTTCCTTCGCGAGCGGGTCGAGCTGTGGCGCTCGCGACTGCGCCGCGCCCCCGATGCTCCGAGGATGCCGCCCGCGACGACGCCGTTCCGGCTGACCGGCAACGGCGCCGCCGGGCACGTCGAGGCGGTGGCGGACTGCCGTCGCCGGATCGCGGCGGGCGAACTCTACGAGGCCAACCTGTGCGTCCGGCTCGAGGCTCACCTCGACGGGGATCCGCTCGACCTGTTCGCCCGGGCGCTGCCGGTGGCGCAACCGCGCTTC
>DATBYI010000698.1:0-2122 GCA_036513815.1 Solirubrobacteraceae bacterium | reverse complement strand
GGTTCGAGGTCGCCACCTCGAGCGACGAGGGGCGCGCGGTCTTCATGATCGCGAACACCGGACCAATCGTCCCGGCCGGCGAGCTCGCCCGTCTCTTCCAACCATTCCAACGACTGGCATCCCGCTCTGCCCACGGGGTCGGGCTCGGCCTCGCGATCGTCCAGGCCATCGCCAACGCGCACGGCGCCACCGTCACGGCGCGAGCCCGAACCGGAGGCGGCCTTGGAGTCGACGTGGCTTTCCCCGCTCTCGACTGAAAGATGGCATGAGCAGTCTGTCCACCCGCACGTGTAGGGACCTCCTCAGCTCAAGCGCGGCGCGTGACCGCGCAGGCGTTCAAACCGTGGAGCTTGAGGAGGCCCCTTGTGAGCATCGTAATGGGACTTGATCAGCATCGAGCGCAGGTCACCGCCGATTGGCTTGAGACCGAGACCGGTGAGGTGAAGCGCGCGCGGATCGTGCCGGCAGACCGTGCTGGTGTGCGCCGGTTCCTGGAGCGGTTCTGTGGCCAGGAGCTGGAGGTCGCGCTGGAGGCGACGACCGGGTGGCGGTTCGTGGTCGACGAGCTGCGGCGGGTTGGCGCGGTCGCGCATCTCGCAGAGCCGGCGGAGACCTCGGGGTTGCGCGGGCCGAAGAAGCGGGCGAAGAATGATCGCTCTGACGCCCGGCATCTGCGTGAGCTGTTGATGCTCGGACGGTTGCCGGAGTCGTGGATCCCGCCTGATCACATCCTTGATCTCCGCGCGCGTGTGCGGTTGCGGCATACCCTCGGTGAGCAGCGCTCGGAGTGGCAGCAGCGGATCCAGGCGACCTTGTATCACCATGGTTGTCCGCAGCGCCGGGCGCTGATGACCGGTGAGGGACGGAAGTGGCTGGCCGCGCTGCCGCTGCCTGCGACCGCACGCGAACAGGTGACCGTGGCGCTTGGGATGATCGAGGCGCTCGAGCGGCAGATCGCTCCGATCGAGAAGGAGCTGCGTGCGTATGCGCGCCGTCAGCCGGGGTGCCGGGCGCTGATGGGCCATTACGGGATCGGCGAGCTGACTGCGGTCACGATCCTCGCCGAGCTCGGTGACTGCCGCCGGTTCTCCTCTTCGCGCCAGGCCGTGCGCTATGCGGGAATGGACGTCACCGTGCACGAATCCGATACGCGCCGCTCCCGCGGTCATCTCTCACGGCAGGGCCCGCCGGCGCTGCGTTGGGCGCTATACGAGGCCGCGCAGGTCGCCCGCCGCCCGACCAGCCCCGACCGCAGCTACTACGAGCAGACCGCCGAGCGGATCGGCGGCAATCGTGCCTGCCTGGCCGTCGCTCGCAAGCTGCTGCAGCGCAGCTACCACACGCTCCGCGAACTCGGTGAGGAGGCGTTAGCCGTCGCATGACCGTCGCCCGTGCGCGCCAAGCCCTTCATCACACCGATCATCGCGGCCGGCTCCCATCAGGTTCCTGCTGCCACGCCCGCGTGGCCAGCCCAGAAAGAACGAGCGGCCGCAACGCTTCCCCAAGCGGGATCGTCCCCATCAACCATCATGTCGCCGGCCCCGGAGCCAACCCGAGAGCCGCGGACCGAAGTAAGGCTGGGCGGCCACGCGCGCACAACGGACACCACCAACCGCGCGCACGCACCCCCAACCCAGCGCAGTACCACCCCGATAACCCGGATCACACGCTCGCCGCGAGATCCCTGCACAAGTAAGGAACCGAAAGATCATGCGCCATCGCCCTCCGCTCTTCCTTACCTCGCTCGCCGCGATCGCGGTCGTCTCTCTGCTCGTAGCCGGCTGCGGCTCGAGCTCGCCGAGCACGGCGAGCGCGTCGGGCTCCAGCGACGCTTCGTCCCAGGCCCAGTCGATCCAGCCCGCCATCAACTTCGCCGACTGCATGCGCTCGCATGGCGTGAGCGATTTCCCCGACCCGACGACTTCTCCCCACGGATTCAAGGAGTCGCTGAACCCGAGCACCCCACACTCGCCGGCGTTCGTATCGGCGCTGAGGCCCTGCCAGCACCTGCTGCCGCGAGGCGGCTCGAACCAGAGCCCGTCCCACACTCAAGCGCAGACCGCCTCGTTCTTGGCGTTCGCCCGCTGTATACGCGGCCACGGGTTCCCGAGCTTCCCCGATC
>DATBYI010000697.1:0-7987 GCA_036513815.1 Solirubrobacteraceae bacterium | reverse complement strand
CCGCCACGCCGGACCACGCCGCCCCCAAAGCTACCCCTCAGCCGCGGGGCACACGAGCCGGTAGTCGCACACCGAGCACGCCGCGAACGAGGGCGTCGGCTCGAACCCCTGCGAGAGGATCCCGTCGGCCACCTCCATGGCGACCTCCTGGATCCACTCGGACCGGTCCGCCCGATCCGCCGGCACGGCCACCTTCTGGTCGTCGAGCACGTAGTAGTAGGCCTGCTGGGAGGCGTCGAGGCTCCACGCCTCCCGCGCCCCGACGGCGTACAGCGACAACTGAACGTCGTCGACGAGCTGCGCCGGGCTCTTCGGACGGCCCGTCTTGTAGTCGATCAGCTCGTACTCGCCACCGGGCAGCCGGTCGACGCGATCGACCCTTCCCCGCAGCAGATGCGGGCCGAGCTTGAACGAGAACGCGCGCTCGAACCACAGCGGCTCGCCTTCCGAGGCCTGGAAGCGCATGTGGTACTGGGTGAGCGCGGTGGCCGCCTTGCCGCGCAACTGACGCTCCTCCTCGGACCCGCCGAACCCGCCCCGTCGCCAGGCGGTGTCGAGTAGCCCGAGCATCTCGGCCAGCGACCCTGAGAGCACATCGCCCGCGCCGGAACGCACGTGGAAGCGCTCGAGTACCTGGTGCACGACAATCCCGAACCGCTGGTGCACGGTCGGCTCCTGCGGGATCCGGAACACCCGCGCGAACTTGTACTTCAGGGGACAGGTCCGGTACGTGTCGATGTCGGACGCCGACAGCACCACGCCGTCCCCTCGAGTTGGCAGGAACACCTCGACGGACGGGTCGTCCCGCGCGGTCACGGCGGCGGCCCGCCGGCGCGCGTCCCGCTCGGCGTCGAGCAGATAGTCATCCAGAGCCGACGACGTGAAGATCTCGCGCTGCTCGGCACTCACCGCCTGGAGGATCCGGGAGTTGACGTCGCGGACCGCCTCGGCGAGCGACTGACCGTCCGGGCGTGCGATCAGCGCGGCCAGCTTCAGCAACTCGAGATACCGCACGACCGCGTGCGACACGTCCAAATCCGTATCCAAGCGAAGCTCGGCCAGCCGCCCGCCCGCCCGCATCGTCCCCTCGAGCACCTCGTCGCGGAGCAGCCGGTAGGTCGAGTGGAGCGTCTCGGCCGGACCGAACATCTCCTCCTCGCGGTCCTCCCAGGCGCCGCTCACTGCGGTCCGCATCGCCTCAACGGCGGGCGCCGGCCCGAGCGCCGTTCCGCGCTCCCCCACGGCAGCGAAGGCCAGCACGACTCGCCGGCGCGTGCGCGTGAGCGCGGTGTAGAGCGTCTGGCGAACCGCCGGAGCCTGATCCGCTCCCTCCGGGGGCGAGGCCACGGCGGGCTCGGGGATCGGCTCGGCCAGCCCGGCGTGCAGCCCGAGGACGTACACGTGCTCTGCCTCGAGCGCGCCGGCACCGTCGAGCGGCACCACCTGGACCACCTCGGCGGCGAGGAGGTCCGGCTCCTCGTGCTCGCGCAGGCCAAAGTCGGCCACCGCCGCGATGTGGCGGGCGAACTCGCGCGGCGTCGCGTGAGGGGACCGCCGGGCGAACGACGATGCGAGCTCGCCGAACCGGGCCAGCGCTCGCAGACGCTGCACGACGTCCGGCTGGGCGGCGAACAGCTGCTGGCGGCGCAGACCGAGCCGGTCGATCAGGCGGTGCACGTACATGTCGGGCCGCGTGCTGTCGATCTCCGCCGTCCCCGCCCGGTACAGCCTGAGGAAGGCGTGAATCCGCTCGCGCGCCTCGGGCGGGACCTGCGGCGACTCGGTCGCGGCCTCGAGCGCGCCGACCATGTCGAGCTTGCGCCGGCGCGCGATCTGCGTGCAGCGCGCGATGTCCACCGAGCGCAGCTCAACCGGCGGTCTCGCCAGCGCGCGGACGACGGCCGGGGCGTCCGTCGGGTCGGCCAGCAGCCGGAGCCAGGCGAGTACGTCGCGGATCTCGGCGCGGCGGAAGAAGGCGGTCTCCCCGACCACCCGGTGGGGCACGGCGCGCTCCTCAAGCGCCACCGCCAGCGCCTGCCCCTCGCGGGAGACGCTCGGGACGAGCACGGCGATCTGTCCCGGTGCGACGCGCTCGGTCGCGACCAGCCGCTCGATGTCGGCCGCCACCGCCTGGGCCTGGGCGCGTTCGTTCGCGCAGCGCCAGAAGGCGATCTCTCCCTCGACCGACGTCGACTCGCACGCCACCGGCACGATCGCCGCGGCCGCGCGGAGCACCCGACGCGGCACGCGCAGGCTGGTCTCGAGAGTGATGACCTCAGCCGAACCGCCGGCGAAATCGAGCAGCGGCGAGCCGCTCGCCGGCCGCACCGGATCCGCGGCGACGGTCAACCCGGTGCCGGCCAGCGCACGGGTCAGCGTCGCAGCGGCGAGGTCGAAGTCGTGCGCGTCGTCGACGAGCACGTGGTCGAAGCGCCGTGCCACGCTCGGCCGGTCGCGCACGAGGCGCAGCGCGTCGCGGACGAGATCCCCGGCGTCGCGGGCGCCGATCTCGGCCAGCATCTGCTCGTGCACGCGGTACACCTCGGCAAACTCCTGCTCGACGCCCGGATCACCGCCCTCGAGGTCCGACCCCGAATCCGTCGCCAGCCGCGCCGCCCACCGCGCGTACTCCTCGGCGCCGACGAGATGCGACTTCAGGCGGTCGATCCGGCGGATGAACCCGGCGAGCAACGCTTTGGCGCTTCCGCCGAAGTCGTGGCGCTCGATGGACAGCCGATTGATCCGGTCGAGCAGCATCGCGAACCGCTCGGCCGGGCCCAGCACCGGCTCGAGCGGATCGATCCCGGGCCCGGCCACGCCAAGGATCAACGCCGCGAGCTCGACCGGCGAGGACACGAACAGCTCGTCGTAGCCGGCCTCGAGACGCTGCTCGAGGCGCGCGCGCGACGCATCCGCGCGTGCCTCGGAGGCGGTCAGGAGGAGCATCCGCTCCGGCCGGCAACCCGCTTCGACGAGCGCCAGGAAACGGGCCTCGATCGTCCTCGTCTTCCCGGTCCCAGCCGCCCCGAGCAAAACGAGCGGTTCGCGCTCGCAGGTGATCGCCTGGCGCTGAACGGGAAGCAACGGCTCTAGGGTTAGTCCCATGTCTGACAGCATAAGTTCACGATGACGTCCACCCGCTCGGCACTCGAGGCAGATTGGCTGGGTCTCAGCCGCCGAGCGGTGGCCGGGCTTCAACGCATGCTGGCGGCGGTGCCCACGACCGCGCAACGGGCGCTCGAGACCGGTACCCGTGGCAGTGGGGGCGACCGCACGCTCGAGATCGACCAGGGCGCCGAGCAGCTCGTGTTCGACGAGCTCGACGGGCTGCGCGACGAGGGCTACAGGTTCCTTGCCGTGTCAGAGGAGCGCGGCGAGATCGACTATGGGGACGACGGCGTCCGCGTCATCATCGACCCGATCGACGGGTCGCTCAACGCAAAGCGCGGAATCTCCGAGTACGCGCTGTCGATCGCGGTGGCCGACGGTGAGACCATGGCCGATGTGGTGTTCGCCTTCGTGTACGACTTCGGACCTTCCGAGCAGTGGTGGGCGTGGCGGGGGCGCGGCGCCTGGCTGGACGGCACGCTCCTGGACCCGGCCCTCGGAGAGCGCCGGGGCCGCGACGGTCGGATCGAGGTGCTCGGGATCGAGTCGGCGGATCCGCGCTGGATCCAGGCGTCGATCGACCCGCTCGTCGAGAGCGCTTACCGGCTGCGTGCGCTCGGCACGATCGCGGCGTCGCTCTGTCAGGTGGCTGCCGCACGCTTTGACGGGATGGTGTCGCTGCGCCGCTCGCGGGGCGTCGACTCGGCCGCCGGGCAGCTGATCGTGCGCGAGGCGGGAGGCTACGTCAGCTTCCCGTGGTGCGATCAGCCGCTGTCGGCGCCGCTGACCGCCGAGCCGACCTCGCCGGTGATCGCGGCACGCTCGCTCGAGACGCTCGGCCTGCTCGAAAGGATCCCGGCATGATCGACTGGGTCATCGCGCGGCGGATCGCGACCTTCGTGGCCGGGACCGGCGACGCGCCCGCTCCGAACGCCGATCTCGCCGCACTGGCGACGGAGGCGCAAGAGCGCGTGGTCGCCTACACCGGCCTCCAGCCCGCGCGCCCGCTCCCGCCCCCCGAGGGCATCGGCCGCCGGGAGTGGGTCGACAGCAACATCGACTCGATGCGGCTGCTGCTCGACCCTGTACTCCAGCGCGCGGGCGACAACCTCGGCCCGCTCAAGCCCGCCATGGAGATCGGGATGGGCATCATTCTGAGCACCGAAGTGGGGGTCGTCGTCGGCTATCTCGCGCAGCGCGTGCTCGGCCAGTACGAGCTCGTCCTGCTCGACGAGGCGGTCGAGAACCGGCCGCCGCGCCTGCTCTTCGTCCTCCCGAACCTGGGCCAGGCGGTCCAGGCGTTCGGCGCCGAGGAGCAGCAGTTCATGACCTGGGTGGCGCTGCACGAGGTCACCCACGCGGTGCAGTTCGCCGGCGTTCCGTGGCTCCACGCGCACGTGGCCGGCCTCGTGCGCGAGCTGCTGACCAGCGCCGAGGTCCGGCTCGAGACGCCGCGCAAGCTGCGCATCCCGAGCACGGACGAGGTCAAGCGGGTGCTCGGGCACCTGCGCGAGGGGGACCTTATATCGATTGTCACGACCACCCCCGAGCGCGACACGCTCGACCGTGTGCAGGCGGTCATGGCGGTGATCGAGGGCCACGCCGAGCATGTAATGGACGCGGTGGCGCCCGATCTGCTGCCCTCGCTGCCCAAGCTGCGGGCCGCGCTCGACCGCCGGCGCAAGTCGCAGTCGGGTCTCTCGCGCTTGGTGGCGAAGCTGCTCGGACTCGAGCTCAAGCTCAAGCAGTACGAGCAGGGCAAGTTCTTCTGCGACGCGATCGTGCGCGAACGCGGCCCCGCCGCCCTCCAGCACCTCTGGTCCTCGCCCGAGCTCCTGCCGACGCTGGCCGAGATCCGAAATCCGGACGCCTGGGTCGAGCGCACGATGCCCCACCAGCTCCGGCGCACCTCTCCGGACGCTGCGGCCTAATTACCGCCGGCGTTCACGAATTTTTCATAGGAGGGGGCTGTAACGCCCGCTACTCTGTCGGTGTACAAACACATGTTCGATCGTTTAACGAAGAGATCTAAGCGGGAGTTAGCGGAGAAACATGTCAACCAGCACTCCGGGCGCACAGAAGCCCGCCAGCACCAACAAGCGAACCACAACCAGGCGTAAGCCGGCCACCACCGGAACGCGCGCACGCACTGCCGCCACCGGCACGCGGACGGCGAGCACTCGGCGCACCAGCGCGGCGTCGACTTCTTCCTCGACGCAGCCCAAGAGCCGGGCCGCGCAGGCCCAGGTCATCGCCGAACGGGCGGTCCTCGTTCCAGTCGGCGCCAGCCTGCTCGCCAGCGACAACCTGGTCTCGACCGTCAAAGGCGTGGCCTCCAAGTACAGCACTCGCTCGAGGTTCGAGCGGGAGCTCAAGCGCTACGAGCGTCGCGGAGCCACCGCGCGCAACCGGTTTGAGCGGCAGGTCCGGCGGGCACGTACGCGATTCGAGCGCGAGCTTCGCCAGCGGCGCAGCTTGGTCGAGAAGACGATGCATCAAAATCGACGTCGGGTGAGTCGTGAGCTAACCTCTGTGCGTAAGGACTTCGAGAAGCAGTCGGGCGCGGTCACCGCCCGAGTTGAGCGGCTCGTTTCAAACGCGCAGGGCATCATCGGCTCCTAGCCGAAAAAGCTTCCCCCGCCGGGCGTCTGGAGAGCGCCGACAGGCGGGAAGGGTTCGCCGGCCTCATATCCTCGCCGGCGAATGCAGCACCCTCTCCTCCCTCAACCGCCGGGGCGTCACGGAAGTGACGCCCCGTCGGTCTTTAAGGAATAGCTGCCCACGCGTGACGCTTCTCACACATGCCCGGCCGAACCTTGGCGCTGCCTACAATCACGTTCATGCCTACTAGAGACCAAGTAATCGACTCGCTTCGTTCTGTCATCGACCCGGAGCTCCGGCGCGACATCGTCGAACTCGAGATGGTCCGCACGGTCGACGTGCACGAGAATGGCGTCGTCGACGTGATGGTCTCGCTGACGACGCCGGGCTGCCCGATCCGCGGACATTTCCAGACCGGCGTGACCGAGGCTGTGCGCAAGCTCGAAGGCGTCACCGGCGTCAACATCAGCTTCGACGTGCTGTCGGACAACGAGAAGCAGGCGCTCGGGCGCAAGCTCGGCCGTGGCTCGCTGCCCGAGGGCGCGCTGGCCCAGGTCAAGAACGTGATCTGCGTCGGCTCGGGCAAGGGCGGCGTCGGCAAGTCGAGCGTCACCGCGAACCTGGCCGCCGCGCTCGTCGCCGACGGCAAGCGCGTCGGCGTGCTCGACGCCGACGTGTGGGGTTACTCGCAGCCGCGCATGCTCGGGTTGGGCAGCCAGCGCCCGCAAGTCAACGCCGAGCGCAAGATCGTCCCGCTCACCGCCTTCGACGGCATCAGCGTGATGTCGATCGGCTTCTTCGTCGAGCAGGACGCGGCGGTCGTGTGGCGCGGTCCGATGCTCCACAAGGCGCTCCAGCAGTTCCTCGAGGACGTCGAGTGGGGCGAGCTCGACTACCTGCTGATCGACCTGCCGCCTGGCACGGGCGACGTGTCGATGACGCTCGCCCAGCTGCTGCCGCAGTCGAAGTTCGTGATCGTCACGACGCCGCAGCCGGTGGCGCAGAAGGTCGCCCGGCGCTCGGCCGAGATGGCGACCAAGCTCAAGCTCGAGATCGCCGGCGTGATCGAGAACATGTCCGGCTTCGTAACGCCGAACGGCGAGCGCTACCAGGTGTTCGGCGAGGGCGGCGGTCAGCTCCTGGCCGAGGAGCTCGAGGTGCCGCTGCTCGGCAAGGTGCCGCTGACGATGCCGCTGCGCGAGCAGTCCGACGCCGGCATCCCCGTCGTCATCTCAGATCCCGACGATCCGGCAGCGCAGGCGCTCACGCACGCCGCGCGCGGGCTGATCGCGCTGTCGCCGGTGGAGCTGCCGGTCATGCAGGCGCCGGCGCCGGCGGCCGCGCCCAAGCCGGTCGGGATGTCGCTCCCGATGGCGTAGCTTTTTGGCCGCCTGCGGCGGCGTCCGTGGGGCCGGGTGACGCGCCGCCGTCAGGCGCCGCCGACGATCCCGAATCCCCATCCGGTCAGGACTGCTTGGAGTAGTAGTCCGCGTTGAGCTTGGCGTAGTGCTGCCACTCGTCGGGCAGCTGGTCCTCGGCGAAGCAGGCATCCACCGGGCAGGCCTCGACGCACGCGTCGCAGTCGATGCACTCCTCCGGGTCGATGTAGAGCATCGGAACGTCGTCGTAGTCCGGCTCATCGGGAGTCGGATGAATGCAGTCGACCGGGCAGACCTCGACGCACGAGTTGTCCTTCGTGCCGATGCAGGGCTCGGCGATCACATAGGCCATCGAATTACCGGTTTCCTCTTCAGATTCGGGGACATTCGAGCCGCGATTCTACGTGGGTATCCGCTCGGAGCGACTGTAGCCTCCGTCACACAGACGGGGCCCTGGGCAATAGACAGGCGAATGGACCGATCTCCGCGTAACCGCCAGTACTCCTCGGACGCGGCGCTGCTCTCAGCGGTCGCGGCGCGGGACGGGGCGGCCTTCGCGGTGTTCTACCGGCGCCACGTCCCAACCGTGCTCGCGTACCTGATGCGGGAGACGCGCGACCCCGAGACCGCCGCCGACCTGGCCGCCGAGGTCTTCGCCGCCGTGCTGCTCGCGGCCGGCAAGTACGCGCCCCAGGGGGAGTCGGCGACTCCGTGGGTGATCGGGATCGCCCGCAACAAGCTGCTGATGAGCTTGCGCCGGGGTCGCGTCGAAGCGCGCGCCAGGCATCGCCTCGGCTTCGACGCGGTGGCGCTCGACGATGGTGACCTCGAGCGGATCGTCGAGGTGGCAAACAGCGGCTCGGACACGCTTCTGCGACTCGTCGAGGATCTGCCCGAGG
>DATBYI010000696.1:0-2172 GCA_036513815.1 Solirubrobacteraceae bacterium | reverse complement strand
GGGACGGTGACCGAGGACGACGAGGAACTGGCCGTCGTGTCGGCGCGCGCGATCTACGACGAGCAGCCGTGGATCGAGATGATCATCGTGCCGCGGCTCTCGATCCGGGAGGCGATCAGGGCATGAGCGACACCATGGTTTCGTTGATCGGGTCGCTCGCCGACAACAAGAGCGCCCTCGGGCGCCGCTACGGCGAGTGGGCGGTGAGCGCGCCGACGATCGAGTCGGCGGTGGCAGCCGCCGCGATGGCACAGGACGAGCTCGGGCACGCGCGCTCGACGTACCCGGTGCTGGCCAAGCTGGGAGTCTCGCGCTCGGAGGAGCCCGGTTTGGATGCCGGTCATCCCCTGCCCGTGCTCGCTTCGGAGCTTCCGGACTGGGCGTCGTTCATCGCGGCGAACCTGGTCGTCGACGGCGTGCTCACGACGTTCGTTGCCTCGGCGCGCGACAGCTCGATCGAGCCGCTCGCCCAACGGGCGCGCAAGATCCTCCAGGAGGAGGGCGCGCACAAGGTGCACGCCGAGGCGTGGGCGCGGCGAATCGTGCGCGCCGGCGGTGACGATCTGGATCTCCTGCGGGTGCGTGTGTCGGAGATGTGGGCTGTGTCGTCTCGGTGGCCGGGTCCGACCGCCGATCCGGGGTATGCCGAGGCAGTCGCTTGCGGAATGGTTTCGTTCGGGCCAGAGACCGTGCGCGCCCAGGTGCGCGATTGGCTCAGCCCGCTGATCGACGGCGTATGTCTCGATGAACCGACGGAGTGGTCGGATTGGGACTCGGAGTGGCGGCGATGAGCTGCCCGTTCTGCTCTTCCGAGGACGTCGAACTCGTCTCTGCCTGGGGCGGGCAGATGATCACCTCGCAGATGCGCTGCCGGTCGTGCAACACGTACTTCGAGGCGATTCGTGACGCGTTCGAAGAGGGCTCTGAGGCGTGGACGACCAGCTCCGCCGACGATCGGTAGGCGCGCCGGCGGCGCGATCGCTGCTCCTGACGATCCTGGGCGAGTTCGTCCTGCCCCGGGGCGAGGCGGTCTGGCAGGAGACGCTCGTCGCCGCGCTCGTGTCGGTCGGCTACACGCAGCAAGCGGCGCGCCAGGCGCTCGCGCGCAGCGTGCGCGATGGCTGGCTCTCGACCGAACGGTTCGGCCGGCGAGCGCGCGTGTCCCTGAGCGCGCGCACGGCCGGGTTGCTCGAGACCGGCGCTCGGCGGATCTACTCGTTCGGTGAGCCGTGGGACTGGGACGGGCGCTGGCTCGTCGTCATCCTGCGCGTGCCGGAGGAGCGTCGCGAGGTGCGCCACCAGCTGCGGTCTCGCCTCGCGTGGGCGGGACTCGGGTCGATGGGCGGCGGGGTGTGGCTGACACCGCACGTCGAGCGCGAGGCCGAGCTGGCGGCGGTGATCGCGGAGGAGCCCGCCGCCGAGGCAACGTCCTTTGTCGCCTCCCTCGGTCTGCTCGGCTCGCCGCAGGAAGTGGTGGCGGCGGCGTGGGGGCTCGACGGCGTCGGCGAGCAGTACGAGGCTTTCATTGAGGACTTCGCCGCGATCCGGCCGTCCTCGCCGTCGGCGTTCTTCCGCATGCAGACGCTTCTAGTGCACGCCTGGCGGAAGTTCCCGTTCCTCGACCCCGACCTGCCGGCCGAGCTCCTGCCGGCGGGCTGGCCCCGCCGGCGCGCGCACGACCTGTTCGCCGGTCGGCACGGGCGGTGGCAGGCGCCGGCGTCGGAGTACTTCGCCGAGCTGGAATCAGCCCGTCCGCCGCGCGCCGCGGCGGCATAGCTGCTCGGAATCGCAGCGTCACCTTCGCCTGCCCGCCCTGCGGCGCGGAGAGCGCTTGGGAGATAACCGGTGCTATGTGCCGGTTATCTCCCAAGCGGATGTGAACATCTCGGAATCCGTTAGAGAAAGTCGTTTCCGGGAACGCGGGCCTGGGCACCGAAGAGGTGCCCGTCCAAATCACACACCGACGCGCGGGTTCAGCAGCACACTCTGACGCGACGGGGGACCGGCGGCACCGGCCGTCTCGGCTGGTCGTTGGCAAATAACACAGCGGGGGGCAGCACCCCGCGTTCTACTCCAGGAGGCGGACCGATGAGCAGGCGTCAGCGTCGTCGCGTCAGCAAGCGTCGTTCTACGCACATGCAGCAGGTCAAGCAGCGTGCCGTGTTGGTTCCC
>DATBYI010000695.1:0-3112 GCA_036513815.1 Solirubrobacteraceae bacterium | reverse complement strand
TGATCCCCGGTAGCGCGGGGTCAGCGATGTTGGACGAGGTTCCCGAGCCCGGTGTCGAGCTTGGGTCGGTCGTGGTCGAGACGCTGGCGGTCGGGGTGTGTGGCACGGATGTGGAGATCGCCGCTGGGCTGTACGGCTGGGCGCCGCCGGGACGGGAGCGGCTGATCCTGGGGCACGAGTCGCTCGGCAGGGTCGTCGATCCGGGTCCGAGTGGGTTCGCGGTTGGCGAGCATGTGGTGGGGATAGTGCGGCGACCCGATCCTGTGCCGTGCCCCAACTGTGCGGTTGGGGAGTGGGATATGTGCTCCAACGGCGGCTACACCGAGCGAGGTATCAAGCAGGTTGACGGCTTTATGGCTGATCGGTGGCGGATCGAGCCAGAGTACGCCGTGAAGGTGGACGAGAGCTTGGGGGTGCTGGGTGTTCTGTTGGAGCCGACGACCGTGGTCGCCAAAGCGTGGGAGCACATCGCGGCCATCGGCCGGCGGAGCTTCTGGGAGCCGAGCACGGTTTTGGTTGTGGGCGCGGGCCCGATTGGGCTCCTCGCGGCCCTGATCGGGGTGCAGTACGGCGGCGATGTGCATGTGCTCGACCGCGTCACGAGCGGCCGCAAACCGGCGTTGGTCGAGGCGCTCGGAGCGACTTACCACACCGGGCCGGTGTCCGAGCTCGGGCTCAGACCGGATGTCGTGGTTGAGTGCACCGGGGTCACGCAGCTCGTGCGAGACGTCGCCGATGCCGCTGCGCCTGGCGGGATTGTGTGCCTGACTGGCGTTGGGCCGCCCGAGGCGCCGGGTGCGGGCTCCTCAGCGTCGCTCGCGAGCGACGCCGTGCTCAAGAACCTGGTGGTGTTCGGCTCGGTGAACGCCAATCGCCGGCATTACTATCGCGCGGCGCAGGTGCTCTCCAGAGCAGACCGCTCGTGGCTCGAACAGCTAATCACCCGTCGCGTAGAGCCAGAGGCCCTCGACGACGCCCTTGAGCGGGAGCCGGATGACATCAAGGTCGTGGTCGAGTTCGCGAAGCCATAGAGCGGCAGGAATGGGGGCAAGCGCAACGACGTCTCCGCCGCATCCGGTTCCGTGCTCGTGCGCACCCTATCGAGGGCACCCGGCGCCGGGACAAGAGTTGCCGTGAGGCTGCTGGTGCTCGGCGGCGGCCCCGCGGGCATGAACGCGGCTCTGCAGGCGCGCGAGCTCGGCGCGGACGTCACGCTGATCGAAGCAACCCAGGTCGGGGGCACGAGCGTGAACGACGGCCCGGCGCCGGTTCGTACGCTCGCTCGGGCGGCCCGGCTGATGCGCGATGCGAAGTCATGGGACCGACTGGGTCTGCACGGCGCCAGTCCGCAGATCGACATCGCCGCGGCGCTCGCCAGCGCCCGGAGGGTGGCTGACTACGTGCATGATCAGCAGCGACTGGCCGACGCCCTGCGACGTCATGGGATCGATCTCATCGACGGTGCCGGTCCTTCGGCGTTCGTCGACCCACACGCGGTGGCTGTCGCCGACGGGCGCGAGTTTCGTGGCGATGCCGTCGTGGTCGCGGTCGGTGGGCGCGCGGCCCGGCCGCCGATCCCGGGTGTGGATCTCGCGCTCACCTACGAGGATCTCCGAAACCTCACGGCGCTGCCGAGGTCAGCGGCCGTCGTCGGAGGCGCCGACACCGGCTGCCAGCTTGCCTCGATCTTCGCGGACTTCGGCGTGAATGTCACCCTGATCGAGGCCGGGCCTAGGCTGGTGGCCCACGCTGACCAGGACGTGTCCGAAGCGCTCGCCGACGCGTTCCGTGACCGCGGCATCGTTGTCCAGACCTCGACACAGATCGAACGGCTCGAACGCAAGCCAGAGGGCGTAACCGCCCACTATCGATCCAGCGCCAAGCAGGGACGCCTCGACGTCGACGCAGTGTTCCTTGCCGTCGGCTGGCCCGGCAACGCCGACTCGATTGGCGCCGCCGGGGTCGGGATCGAGACCGAGCGCGGGTACGTCAAGGTTGACGACACGCTTCGGAGCAACCTGCCGCACGTCTTCGCGGCAGGGGACATCAACGGGATCAGCATGCTCGTCCCGAGCGCCCGCCTCGAGGGGCGCGTCGCCGCAGAGAACGCCGTGCTTGGCACCCGGCGCCGGTTCACGCACGAGCTCGTGCCTACCGGAAGCTTCACCGACCCCGAATACGGCGGGGTCGGACTCACCGAAGCATTGGCCCGAGAGCGCTACGACTGCGAGGTCGGCGTGGCACGCTACGAGGACCTCATACGACCCGTGATCGACGGTCACCCAGAGGGGTTCTGCAAACTAATCGTCGAGCGCCACCGCCGCTACATCCTCGGTGCACACGTCCTCGGCGAGTACTCAGCAGAAGTCATCCAGACCGCCGCGGCATGCATGGCGGCCAACTTACGGATCGAGCAGATCGCCGAGCTGCACACAGCCTTTCCGACCTTCACCGAGGGCATCACGTTCGCCGCCCAAGCCATCGTCCGCCAGATGGGGATCGCTCCCGCCGCGCCCACCTGGGGCGAGCTGCGCGACCCCGACAGCAAGCCAGGCACATCGCCCAGCCCACGGTGAGGTGAGAGTGCTCTTGATCGCTACCAGCCTCTCGGCGCGGGATCACCCTATTCGGATGAACCCGCGCTGACGACGGCCGAATAGGCTTCCGAGGCGAGTCGATCTCGGCGCTGTCAGCCCGCGCCGCGGTGAAGGCCAAGCAAGGACCAAGCGATGGAACACACCTCGATCGACTTCACCCTGGTGATCGACACCTTCCTGCTTTTGCTCATCGGGATCGGACCGAAGATCGCGCTGGTGCCGTTCCTCGAGGTCACCGCCGCGATCGACCCACCGACCAAGACACTGATGGTCCGCAAGATGCTCACGACCGCCGGCGTGGTCGCGACCGGCCTCGTCGTCCTCGGCGAGGTGCTGGCCAGACTCCTCCATTTCTCGACTGGGTCGCTCTCGATCGCGGGCGGCATCATCCTCGTGATCATCGCGGTGACAATGGTTCTCGGGTCTGCCGATACACAGCAGAGCCAGGCGATCAAAGGACGCGATCCCCTACGGATCGCGGTATTCCCTCTGGCCGTCCCCTACCTGCTGAACCC
>DATBYI010000694.1:0-2576 GCA_036513815.1 Solirubrobacteraceae bacterium | reverse complement strand
GGTGCTCGACCAGAATCCGGAGAACTTCTTCGCCGAGGTCGAGCAGGCCAGCTTCAACCCGTCGAACCTGGTGCCGGGAATCGGGCTCAGCCCCGACAAGATGCTGATGGGCCGGATCTTCTCCTACCACGACACGCATCTGCATCGCGTGGGCACCAACTACGAGCAGCTCCCGATCAACCGGCCGCGCTCCCCCGTGCACTCCTACAACAAGGACGGGGCGATGACCTATCACCACAACGGCGATGACCCCGTCTACGCGCCCAACAGCTACGGCGGCCCGCAGGCCGACACGGCGCTCGGGCATGAGGTCACCTGGGAGGTCCCGGGCGCCGAGGTCGGCCGGTACGCCTACGAGAAGCACGCAGGCGACGACGACTTCGTCCAGCCCCGCACGCTGGTCAACGAGGTCATGAGCGAGACCGACCGCAACCATCTGGTCACGAACATCGTCGGCCACGCCTCGAACGAGGTCACCGACGCCATGCAGTGGCGCGTGATCGCGTACTGGTCGAGCGTCGACGCGCAGCTCGGGGCGCAGGTCGCGGCTGGTCTGGGTAAGAGCGACGGCGCGTCGGCCAACGGCGCGCAAGCAGCGGCACAGGAGTTGCTGGCCAGTCGGGCCAACCGCGCCTAAGGCGCCGCCGTCGGGCGCCGCCGTCAGGCGCCGCCGACCGTCCCAATCAGGCTCCGTCGCCGAGCGGCCGGCGTTCAGCCGGCCGCTCGCCGACCCGCCCCGAGCAGTCCATCGATCAGGTCGTGAACGACGGCCCGGATGTGCTCCCCCTCCTGCTCTGAATCCTCGACGCCGGCGAGGTACATCGCCGCCTCGTCGAAGGCGCCGAGCAGCACGATCGCGAGCGGTCGGATCGGCTGGGGTCGGAGCTCTCCGGCCTGAATCGCGGCGCCGAGCAGCTCCTCGGCCGCGCCCATCGCGTTGCGCTGGGACATCGCGCGATACTCGGCCCACCCGATCACGCTCGGCGCGTCGAGCAGCATCAACTGCCGGACCTCGGGCTCCCGGGCGATGTCGAGCCACGCGTCCGCCGCGGCGTGGAGCGCCTCAGCCGACGTTTTCGGCTCGGCCGCCGCGACGGCGGCCTGAAGCCGGCCGATGATCTCCTCGTCCATCTCCTCGGCAACGGCCCGGAACAGGGCGGCCTTGTCGGCGTACTGGTGGTACATGGCCCCGCGGGTGACCCCCGCCTCCTCGGCGATCTCGGGCGTGCCGACCTCGGCGTAGCCCCGCTCCCCCCACAGGCGACGGGCCGCCGTGATCAGCGCGCGCTGGGTGGCGGCCGAGCGTTCAGCTTGAGTGCGTGGCATTACATGCAGCCTGTTGGTATCTTACGTGCAGCCTGTCCGTAAATGCCCTGCCACCGGAGGTCACATGCCCACCGTCACGCTCAGCACCGGGACGATCCATTATGAGAGGTCGGGTCCCGGCGAGGGCCGCCCCGTCGTGTTCATCCACGGCTACGCCATGGGTTCATCGTTGTGGGGTCCGCTCGCCGTGCGGCTCGCCGCGCGCGGCTTTGACTGCATCGCGCCCACCTGGCCGCTCGGCGCCCATACCGAGCCGATGCGCGATGCAACGGAGCTGACGATGGAGAGCGTGGCCCGGACGGTCGCCGAGTTCCTCGAGGCGCTTGAGCTCCACGACGTCGTCCTCGTGGGGAACGACACGGGCGGCGCGATCACCCAGGTCGTCGCCACGACGACGCCGGCGCGCCTGGGGGCGCTCGTCCTGACCAGCTGCGACGCGTTCGAGCACTTCCCGCCCCCGGTCCTCAAGCCGTTCATCACCGCCGCCAGGTTCGGCCCCACCTTCCGGGCGGTGGTCACGCCGCTCCGGACCAGGCTGGTCCGCCGGCGCGCGTACGGCGCCCTGGCCCACGCGGACATCGATCACCTCGTCCGAGAGTGGGTCAAGCCCGTCCTCACGGACTCGCGCATCCGAGAGGATCTGCGCCGCTTCACCGCCTCACTGGCCGGCGAGACGACGGTCGAAGCGGCCGCCGCCCTGCTGCCCCAGTTCAGCAAGCCAGCGTTGATCGCCTGGTCCGCGGACGACGAGTTCTTTCCGCTCGACGATGGGCGACGCCTGGCCGCCGCCCTGCCCAACTCGCGGTTCGAGCTGATCGAGCGCGCGCGGACGTTCTCGATGATCGACCAGCCCGACGCCTTGGCTGACCTGATCGCCGACTTCGCCTGGGAAGCCGCGATCGGACGCGCCGCCTGAGGCACCGCCGTCAGGCGCCGCCGACCTTCCTGTCGCCGTATCGGACCCGGCCTCAGCCGGCGCGCACCCGCCGGCGGGGCTTGGTCCGCCGCGGCAGCTCGCCGCCCGAGTCGGTCACCGCCCGCTCGAGCAGCTCCGGTCGGTACTCCGGATCGAGTAGCTCGGATACCTCGAGACCGGTGCGCGCGAGGTGCGAGGCGAGCAGCCCGGCGCTCAGGTCGCGGTCCTCGACCTTGACCGCGTCGAGGATCTCGCGGTGGCTGGTGGTGGCCCAGGCACTCGGGCCATGGCCGATGTGCAACCGCCGATAGCGCTCGGCATGGTCGAACAGCTG
>DATBYI010000693.1:0-2823 GCA_036513815.1 Solirubrobacteraceae bacterium | reverse complement strand
ATGCCGGCCCGCGCCAGCGCGGCGATCACGTCGTCGTGCACGAGCTTGATGCCCGACACGAGGGTCTGTGTGCCGTTGTCGGCTGGATGGCGGTTGGGCGTCGCCACTGACTGCGCGGCCTGAAGCGCGCGGTCGAGGTTGTCGACCGCGGGCAGCAGTTCCTTGGCCAGCTTGGCGATGCCGCGCTCCTGGGCGGACGCCGCCTCGCGGGCGGCCCGCTTTCGGTAGTTCTCAAAGTCGGCCTTGGTGCGCCTGGCAAGCTCGAGATACTCGTCGGCCTTCTCGGCCTTCGCGGTGAGCTCCTCGAGGTCGTGCTCGAGCTGGCGCTCGTGGTCGACCTCGGCAGCCTGCTCACGCCCACCCGAGGCCGTGGGGCCCACTGGGGCCTCTGGCTCGCCGGCCGGAAACGAGGGCTTGGGGGCGCCCGTCTGGGGCGCCCCCTCCTCGCGAACCGGCTCGACAGCCTCTTGGGTGTCTGGCTTGCCGGTCATCACTTCTCGTCCACGACCTCGGCGTCGACGACGTCCTCCTCCTCAGCGCCCGCGCCGTTGGTCGACGAGGCACCATTGCCGTCGGCCTGCGCGTCCGCCGCCTGCTCCTGGGCCCGCTGGTACATGGCCTCGGAGACCTTGTGGAACGCCGTGTGCAGCGTCTCGGTCTTGGCGTTGATGTCGGCCGCGTCCTCGCTGGTCAGCGACTCACGCACCGCCTTGATCGCCTGCTCGATCTCGTCCTTCGAGCTCGAGTCGACCGCGTCGCCCAGATCCTTGAGCTGACGCTCGGCCTGGTACGCCGCGTTCTCGCCGTTGTTACGCGCCTCCGCCAGCTCGCGCTGACGGCGGTCGTCCTCGGCGTGCGACTCGGCGTCGGTGACCATCCGCTTGATCTCGTCATCGGACAGACCGGAGCCGGACCGGATCTCGATCTTTTGCTCCTTGCCCGTGCCAAGGTCCTTGGCGGACACGTTGAGGATCCCGTTGGCGTCGATGTCGAACGCGACCTCGATCTGCGGGATGCCCCGCGGCGCCGGCGGGATGCCGGTCAGCTGGAACTTGCCGAGCGACTTGTTGTAGGTCGCCATCTCACGCTCGCCCTGAAGGACGTGGATCTCGACCGACGGCTGGTTGTCCTCGGCGGTCGAGAACACCTCGCCCTTGCGGGTCGGGATCGTCGTGTTGCGCTCGATCAGCTTGGTCATCACGCCGCCCTTGGTCTCGATCCCCAGCGTCAGCGGGGTCACGTCGAGCAGCAGGACGTCCTTGACGTCGCCGGCGAGCACGCCGGCCTGGATCGCGGCGCCGACGGCGACGACCTCATCGGGGTTGACCCCACGATGCGGGTCCTTGCCGGTCAGCTCCTTGACCTTCTCCTGCACGGCGGGCATGCGGGTCATGCCGCCCACCAGCACGACGTGGTCGACCTTGTCGACGCCCTTGTCCTTGGCGTCGTCGAGCGCCTGACGGACAGGCGCCACCGTGCGGTCGAGCAGGTCAGCGGTCAGCTCGTTGAGCTTCGCGCGGGTCAGGCGGGTGTCGAGGTGCTTCGGGCCGCTCGAGTCAGCAGTGATGAACGGCAGGTTGATCTGCGTCTCCTGCGTCGTCGAGAGCTCGATCTTGGCCTTCTCGGCCGCCTCGTAGAGCCGCTGCAGCGCCATCGGGTCGGCGCTCAGGTCGATGCCCTGGGACTTCTTGAACTCGCTCACGAGCCAGTCGACGAGCGCCTTGTCGAAGTTGTCGCCACCGAGGTGGTTGTCACCCGCGGTCGCCTTGACCTCGAACACGCCGTCGCCGATCTCGAGCACCGACACGTCGAACGTGCCGCCACCGAGGTCGAAGATCAGGATCGTCTGGTCGTTTTCCTTATCGAGGCCGTAGGCCAGCGAGGCCGCCGTCGGCTCGTTGATGATCCGCTTGACGTCCAGTCCGGCGACCCGGCCGGCGTCCTTGGTCGCCTGACGCTGGTCGTCGTTGAAGTAAGCGGGGACGGTGATCACCGCGCTGTCGACCGACTCGCCCAGATACGCCTCGGCGTCGGCCTTCAGCTTGCCGAGGATCATCGCGCTGATCTCCGGCGGGCTGTACTGCTTGCCACCGGCTTCGACGCGCGCGTCGCCGTTAGGTCCGGAGACCACCTTGTACGGAACGATCGACTCCTCGGTCTTCACCTCGGCCTCTTTACGGCCCATGAAGCGCTTAATCGAGAAAACCGTGTTCTGCGGGTTCGTGACGGCCTGCCGCTTGGCTACCGTCCCGACCAGGCGCTCACCGGATTGCGTGAACGCGACGACGGACGGAGTAGTGCGGCCGCCTTCCGCGTTCTCAATGACCGTCGGCTCGCCACCCTCGAGCACTGCCATGCACGAGTTAGTCGTTCCGAGGTCGATTCCGATTGTCTTTCCCATCGAGTTCTGCTCCTGTTTGTTCGCAAAAATCTAAGCCGGAGCATAGCAGATTTGGAATGGAGTCCCGGGCGCTCTGGGCGTCCGGGCGGAGGCCGCGGGCGGCGGCTGACGCCCCCGGCCACCCGGCGGGCGCCCTGCCTCCCGCCCAGCGAACCGCGCCGAGCCCGAGGGCGGCCGGGACCCGAGGGCGGCCGGGACCCGAGGGCGGCCGAACCTCGGGGGCGGCCGAACCTCAGGGCGACCGAACCGCTCCGACTGCATCCCAACCCAGCCCGCCAAGATCCACCCACCGTCCGCGAGAGTGCGCGGCCGCCCGGCGGCGCCACCATCCGCGAGAGTGAGCGGCCGCCCACCAGATCCACCGCGCACGCCCGGTTTCTCACCACTCGCGCCGCCCATCCCGGTGAACGGCGATCCGCCCG
>DATBYI010000692.1:0-6843 GCA_036513815.1 Solirubrobacteraceae bacterium | reverse complement strand
CCGACGAGGTCGAGGTCGGAGGCGACTTCTACGACTTCTACGCAACCGGCGACGACTGGATCGTGCTCATCGGCGACGTGACCGGCAAGGGCGTGGAGGCGGCCACGCTGACCTCACTCGTCCGCCATGGTGCCCGCTTCCTGATCCGCTACGAGCGCAGCCCGAGCCGCATCCTGGCCGGCCTGAACGACGCCCTGCGCCAGCAGCCGGAGTTGTGGCTGTGCACGGCGCTGTGCGCACGACTCGAGGGCGATCGAGCAGTGATCGCCTCCGCCGGCCACCCCGGGCCGCTCATCGTGCGAGACGACGGGCGCCTGCGGGAGATCGGCGCCGCGGGGCCGATCCTCGGCGCTTGGACGACCGCGGGCTCGGCCGACCGCAGCGTGCCGATCGCCCCCGACGAGACGATGTTCCTCTACACCGACGGTGTGATCGACGCGCGCGGCGAGCACGAGCGCTTCGGCCTGCGCCGACTGAAGCGGACGTTGTGCGACCACGCCGGCCTGGCCCCGGAGCGGTTGCTGTCGTCGCTGGAGCGCGAGCTCGAGCGCTTCCAGGTCGGGCCGCCGGCCGACGACACCGCCGCGCTGGCGCTCCGTCCGGCCGGGCGCGCCACGGTCGCCGCCTCGGGTCCGGCGCACCCCGCCGGGCAACTTCGTACCCTTCCCATGTCCTGAGCGAAGGGGGTGACGTGGCAGCGCTACCCAACTTCCAGATTGAATCGTTCCAGAGTGAGTCGGGGATCACGATCAAGCTGATCGGCGAGTTCGACAGCGCGACCACGGGTGCGCTGATCGAGGCCTTCGAGACCGCCACAGCCACGCCGCACATCCCCCAGGTCGTGCTCGACCTCGCTGAGGTGTCCTTCATCGACTCGACGGGCATGCGCGGGATCATTCTCATCGAGCGGATGGCCGGCGAGCGCGAGCTGGCGCTGACCGTCTCGCCTCCTCCGGCCGCCGTGACCGAGTTGCTCCGGGTCACCGGGATCGCCGATCACGTGACGCTGTCCCCGCGGATGGACGAGCCGCCGCCCAGTACGCCGCTCATCGAGCGGATCGAGCTCGAGCTCCCGCGCGACCCCCGCGCCCCCGGCCGGGCTCGCGCCGAGCTCCGCGGCATGCTCCCCGGGCGCATCTCGGCGGCTGACCGCGCCACCCTGACGCTGCTCACCTCGGAGCTCGTGACCAACTCCGTGATCCATCCGGCGGCCGGCGTCGAGGGCGCCGTCGAGCTTCTGATCGCCGCCTACGCGGACCGGGTCCGGGTCGAGGTCGGCGACGGGGGTGCAGGGTTCGATCTTCAGACCCTCCCACCCCGCCCGCGCGAGTCCGGCGGGCACGGTTTGATCGTCGTCGAGGGCCTGTCGAGCCGGTGGGGAACCCGCCGCCGGACCGTCGAGGAAGGCGATGGCTTCTGCGTGTGGTTCGAGCTCGACGTTGAGTACGAGCCCGAGACCGCGGGCACGCCCGAGACCGCGGGCACGCTCGGGACCGCCGGCACGACAGAGACGGCCGGCACGCCAGAGACCGCGAACGCTCCCGAGACCGACGACCGCCCCGTGGCGGCCGCCGACGCCTGAGCCGGGCTCGCGCAGCCGGCCGTCTAGTCCCGGAACGCTAGTTGTCGGCGCCGAGCCGATCCCAGCAGTACAGCTCCAGACACTCCTTGGCCAGCTCGACGCAGCGGGCTTCCGACAGCCACGGCAGCACGGTGTCGAACGCCTGGTCCTCCCCCACGCCGGCTTCGAACGCCTCCTCGCCGCGGAAGCCCGCGGCAATCTTAAGCGCCTCGCGCCGGTGGACGCCTAAAGACGGGAACACGTTGACCAGGAACTCGCGGTTGGGCAGCGGATGCCCCACCTCGAGCGACGCGTGCCAGGCCGCGAGCAGCGACAGGTCGTGTTCGTCGAGATCGGCCAGCGCCTTGGCGTAGTGCGACTCGAGCTCGGACTCGGGAATCTCGTCCACCCACGCCCGAACCACCTCGCCGAGGATCTGGCGGCGCGCCTCGCGCCCCACCGACTCGGCGATCACGCGAATGGCGTCCTGGGGTTCGATGAAGCAGAGTGACATTGCGGCTCCGGTCGGGGATGCGAAACGCCGCAGACGGTAGGTGGTGGACCGGACGTAAAGCGCCCGGTGCAGCGGCCAATCCCGGACCTAGCGAGGTTCTGTCAGGTGACGGTCAAGGTGACCGTCGGCGAGCTGGAGGCCAGGTTGCGGGCGTCGAGCGCCAGCACCGCCTTCAGCTTGCTCTTCCCCGACTGGGCGAAGCGGTGCGAGAGCGAGTAGCTCGAGCCCTTGGACAGCCGCGGACGGGCGATCACGTGCCAGCTCCGCGTGGATGCGTCCCATTTCTCGATCAGCACGGCCTCGCCAGCATGACTCGGGGTCACGTGCCCGCGGAGCACTACGGCCTGCCCGGCCGGGAGCGTGTGCGTCGACGCGGTCAGCGCGACGAGCGCTCGGACCCGCTGGTCGATCGTCCCACTGCGCAACGCGCCCGAGGTGACGTACCACTCCTGCTCGGCCATCACCGTCCCCGCCTTCAGCGTGAAGCTGTACGTACCCGAGCTGCTGGTCGTCGTCTGGGCGACCTGGTGGAAGCTCGACTGTCCGACCCGCTCACGCCACAGGTCCACCTGCGCGCCGGACACCGGACTAGCGGTCAGGACGCCTGAGATGACGACTTTGCGACCCGCGGTCGAGGGATTGGCCGAGGAAGCGATCGTGAGGTTGCCCGACGGGCAGGGCGTCGCCGTGCAGCACGTCCCCGTGCTGCAGCAGGTCGTCGTCGTGCAGCAGGTCGCTGTGGTGCAGCAGGTCGCTGTGGTGCAGCAGGTGCCCGTCCCCGGGCAGCAAACCGGGGTCGCGTGCGCAGTGGCGGGCGTGCTGTTGACCGGGACCGGACAGCAGGGCACGATCTGGGGACAGACGGTCCGGGGGGAGAGCCGGGCGGCGCCCGCCGGGCCGGCCACGGCCAAGACCGAGACGGCGGCAGCTACGAGGAGCGAAAACAGAGTGATCGAGCGGCGCATCGTGTGAAGCGCCGTTAAACCTAGCTCGTTTTCACAATTGGAGCGCCGCTCGAATCGTGGGGAGTGCCTCAAGCTCGGGGTCGGGGTCCGCCGCGAGTCCCATGGTGGCGCGCTCACCGCGCTGCCAGTTGTACAGGCCGAGGTCGAGCGCCTCGATCGGAAGCGCACACGCCTGGGCGAGGTCCGCGGCCCGCCGCTCGAGCAGCAGCGGGTCGCCGATCCCGAACGCCCGCTTTGCCCCAACCGTGACGTCGTTCGCGCCACCGAGCGCGAGCGACGCGGCCTGCAGGTCATAGACACCCAGCCGGCCGAGCGTGAGGAGCAGGTCGTAGCGAGCGTCCCGCGGCAGCAGCGACAGCCGCTCGTAGGCTCGGGCGAAGCGACGTTCGGGCGGCCAAGCCTCGTCACCGGTGAACGCCGCCGCCTGCGAGCCGGCCCGCGACGCCCAGGTCCGATACGCCTCGAGCGTGCGGGCGCCGCGGCTCGGGTCGTGCGCGGTGCGCGGGCCGCACCGGACATCGTCGAGCGCCGGGAGCTCGCCGGAGGCCCACGTGGTCCTCACCCGCTCAATCTCACTAAACGGGTCCTCCTCCTCGAGCGGGCACAGGTAGGCAATCAGGAAGGCGAGCCAGGTGCGCTCGTCTACGCCGGCCGTGGCGTCCGCCACCTGCGCATAGAGCCCCGGCGGATCCTGCTCGAGGCGCCTGAGCCGATGCTCGGCGAAGGCCAGCTCCTCGGCCAGCCGTGACGCGTCGGAGCTCGACTTCAGGCCGAAGAGCACCGGGCTGCGGTACCCGTCGTCAGAGCCCCGCGCGACCCGCCGCACGACGACGCCGCCTCGGCCGGAGGACCGGGGGGACGAGCCGCCGCTCCGCGCCCCGGCCGGGCGCGGCGTGCCCGGGCGAGGCTGCGTCGTCCGCGGAGCGCTCGAGGTGACGATCGGGCGCAGCTCGACGGCCTGCTCGCGCGAGCAGATCGGGCAGTTTTGGACGAGGCGATTGTGGCGGCAGAAGGTGGGCACTCGGTCAGCCTAGTGGGTCCTCGGCTCGGCCCACCGCGCGCTCGCGACCACTACCCTCTCGCAACTTGAGCGCGGATCCACCCACCTTCGATCTCCAGAGCCACTCGCTCTACTCCGACGGCTCGCTCGAGCCGCGCGACGTCCTCGCCGCGGCCGGGCAGGCGGGCGTCGAGCTGCTCGCGGTGAGCGACCACGACACGGTCGACGGTGTGCAGAGCGCCCGCGAGGCCGCCGCCGAACTCGGCGTGCGACTCGTCCCGGCGGTGGAGATCTCCTCCGTCGACGGCCCACATCAGGACCTGCACGTGCTCGGGTATCTGATCGACCACCGCGATCCGGCGCTGCTCGAGCGGCTGCACGGCTGGCGCGAGGACCGTGAGCACCGCGCCGACGCGATGGCCGACGCCCTGCGCGAGCTCGGCTACGAGCTCGACGACTCCGACCTCGAGCGCCGCAAGACACAGGGCAAGCCGATCGGCCGCCCGCACCTGGCCGACGCCGTGGTCCGCCATCCGGCCAACGCCGAGCGGCTCCGGCGTGAGGGCCTCGACGAGCGCTCCGCGTTCCTCGTGGCGTACCTCATCGACGGCGCGCCGGCCTTTCGCCCCCGCACCAAGCCGACCGTGAGCGAGGCGATCGAGGCGATCCACGGCGCGGGCGGCGTCGCTGTCTGGGCCCATCCCTTTTGGGACGTCGACGATCCGGGCGAGGTGCTCGCGACCATCGACCGGTTCCGCGAGTGGGGCCTCGACGGCGTCGAATGCTTCTACGTCACGCACACCCGCGAGCAGACCGAGCTCGTCGCCGACCGTTGCGCGACGCTCGGTCTACTCAGCACGGGATCCTCGGATTACCACGGCCCCGACCATCGGCTGTTCTCGCGCTTCCGCGCGTTCAGCACGTACGACAGAAGGCCGGAGCTCGGCCCGATCGCCGGCTGAGGCGCCGCCGACCCCTCGGATCAGCCCTACCGCTTCCCGAACACACCGCGCGCCCGCAGCTCTGAGGCCAGCCGCTCGACCAGCTCGTCGAGTGGTTCCTCGCACGGGCGCAGCTCGACGTCGGGCTCGCGGGGCACCTCATACGGCGCATCGACGCCCGTGAAGCCGCGGACCTTCCCTTCCCGGGCTCGGGCGTAGAGGCCCTTCGGATCGCGGCGCTCGCATTCCTCGAGCGGCGTGTCCACGAACACCTCGAGGAACTCGAGCCCGTTGCGGTCGTGGACGCCGCGCGCGAGCTGCCGGTCGACCGCGTACGGGCTGATCACACTCACGATCGCGATCATCCCCGAGTCAGCGAACAGGCTGGCCACGTGCGCCACTCGGCGGATGTTCTCGGCCCGATCGTCGGGATCGAAACCGAGATCGCTGTTCAGGCCGTAGCGCAGGTTGTCCCCGTCGAGCCGGTAGGAGCGCAAGCCGTCGCGGGCGAGGCACTCCTCGAGCGCCGCCGCGATCGTCGACTTGCCTGAGGCGGGCAACCCGGTGAGCCACACGGTGGCGCCGCGCTGGCCGAGGAGTGACCAGCGAGCGCTCCGCGCCATGCGAGCTGAGTCCCACCTGATGTCGGCCTGCTTGGCATCGGCCCGCTCCAGGTGCGTCTCGATGATCATGCCCGCGCCGACCGTGCCGTTGGTCGCCTCGTCGATCAGGATGAAGCTGCCGGTGGTCCGGTTGCGCCGGTACTCGTCGAAGATCAGAGGCACGCTCGTGCGCAGCCGGAGGCGGCCGATGTCGTTGAGCCCGAGCTGTCCCGCGTTCACGTCGCGATGCAACGAGTTGACGTCGATCCGATAGCGGACCTCTTCCACCACGGCGCGCGCCGAGCGCGTCGTGTGCTTGATCGCGTACACGCCGCCGGCCGTCACGGGCTCATCGGCCATCCAGCACACGACCGCCTCGATGTCCCGCTCGACCGTCGGACGGTTGTGGGGTCGGCAGATCATGTCCCCGCGCGAGATGTCGAGGTCGTCCGCGAGCCGCAGGGCGACCGACATCGGCGCGCACGCCTCGGCGAGCGGTCCGTCGAAGGTGTCCACCGCCGCGATCCGCGTCTCGTCGCCCGACGGCAGCACGACGACGGGATCGCCGGGCCGGAACACGCCGGCGGCGATCTGCCCCGCGTACGCGCGGTATTCGCGGGCACCCTGCCCGGAGCCCGCCACCAATCCGGCGCCCGGCCAGATCGGGGGCTCTGCGGCCGGGCCGGAGCCCAGTCCCGTCCTGATCACCCACTGAACGGGAAGGCGGCAGTCGATCAGGTTCCGGTCAGACGCGATGTGGACGTGCTCGAGGTGATAGAGGAGCGCCGGCCCCTGGTACCACTCCATCCTCTCGGACCGCGCGACGACGTTCTCGCCGTGGACGGCGGAGATCGGGATGAAGGTCACGTCGGTTGTCTCGAGGCGGGCGCAGAACTCCCGGAAGCCGTGCTCGACCTGCTCGAACGCCGCCTGCGAGTAATCGACGAGGTCCATCTTGTTGACGCACACGACGAGATGCCGTATCCCGAGCAGCGACGCAAGGAACGCGTGACGGCGCGTCTGCTCGACGACGCCCTGCCGTGCGTCGATCAGGATCACGGCCAGATCGGCCATCGAGGCGCCGGTGACCATGTTGCGCGTGTAACGCTCGTGACCGGGGGTGTCGGCGATGATGAACTTGCGCTGCGCGGTCTGGAAATACCGGTACGCGACGTCGATCGTGATGCCCTGTTCACGTTCGGCCCGCAGCCCGTCGGTGACGAGTGACAGGTCGAGCCCGTTGGAGCCGTTGCGCCGCTG
>DATBYI010000691.1:0-5775 GCA_036513815.1 Solirubrobacteraceae bacterium | reverse complement strand
CCGCCCCGACGCCACCGAGGAGTCGATGCGCGACGGGTGGTTCATGACCGGCGACCTGGCCACCCGCAACGAGGCGGGATCGTTGAAGCTCGTCGGGCGCAAGAGCACCGACCTGATCAAGTCGGGCGGCTACCGGATCGGCGCCGGCGAGATCGAGGGCGCGCTGCTCGAGCACCCGGCGGTGGCGGAGGTGGCCGTGACCGCGGCGCCCGACGAGGACCTCGGAGAGCGGGTCGTGGCGTGGGTGGTCTTGGAGGAGGGCCGCAGCCCGACGGAAGACGAGCTGTCCGACCACGTCGCCTCGCTTCTGACCCGCCACAAGCGCCCCCGGGAGGTCAACTTCGTGGACGCCCTCCCACGCAACGCAATGGGCAAGGTCCTGAAACGGGAGCTTGGGAGATAACCGTCGGATAGCACGGGTTATCTACCGAAGCGCCGGCGGGGCGCCCCCAAACCCCGAAGGGAGCGCCCCGCAAAGGACCAGACCCAATCGCCATCCACGCCTTTTCGCGCCACCGGTCCCGGCGAACGCTTGTGGAGAGCTTGCAGTAGTGGTTATCGGCCCAGCCGAATGCAGTCGATATCGGGGGAAGACCCCATCTTGCTTTCGCCCCCCGTGAGCCGATACGGAGGCGAGAGCCGCCCATGACCCATGAAATCGCGCTCGCTACTCGTCCAAGTCCTGTCGGTGAACCTGCTGCTGGTGGCGTGCACGACGGTCGTCGCCGCGATCGCCCTGGATCATCGGGCCGCCATCCAGGGCCCCGACATGGTCGTGCTCGGCCTCGCGCTCATCGCGACCCTGCTCGGCAACTGGCTGCTGCTGCGCCGGCGCTTCATCCCGCTCGAGCGTTTGATCTCGGCCATGGAGCAGATCGACCTGGCCACGCCCGACCGCCATCTCTTGACGGGCGACCGGATCGACAGCGCCGAGGCGACGCGCCTGGCCGCGGCCATCAACCGCATGCTGGCGCGGCTCGAAGCGGCCCGGCGAGAGGCCGGCCGCGCCGCCATCCAGGCCCAAGAGCGCGAGCGGCGGCGCATCGCCCAGGACCTCCACGACGAGGTCAACCAGGCGCTGACCGCGGTCTCGTTGCGGCTCCAGGCCTCGATCGAGCACGCGCCGGCGCCCCTTCGCCGCGAGCTGAACGAGACCAAGCGGCTCGCCGGACAGGCGATGGAGGAGCTGTTGACGCTGGCCCGGCAACTGCGGCCCGCAGTGCTCGACGACCATGGCCTGCTGCCCGCGCTCCACAGCCAGGTCCGCGACTTCTCCGACCAGACCGGCATCCGGGCCTCGTTCGACGTGCGCGGGCCGGTGGCGCGGCTGACGCCCGAGCAGCAACTGGTCGTCTATCGCGTGACCCAGGAGAGCCTGTCGAACGTCGCCCAACACTCGGGGGCGGGCACGGTGGACGTCGAGCTGTCGTTCGTCGGGCGGACCGTCCTGCGGATCAACGACGACGGGCAGGGGTTCGTCTCCCGGCGCGAGGGCGGCCTCGGCCTGTCGGGCATGCGCGAGCGGGCGCTGCTCGTCGGTGGACACCTTTCGATTTGGTCGGCCCAAGGACAGGGAACGCGTGTTGAGCTCACGCTGGCCTGAGGCGCCGCCGCCAGGCGCCGCCGACAATCTCCCCATGAGACAAGGAGGTCTTTAGGTGCGAATCCTGGTGGCCGACGATCACGGCATCGTCCGATCTGGCATCAAGCTGTTGCTCGAGCGGCAGCCCGGCCTCGAGGTCGTGGCCGAGGCCGCCGACGGGGTCGAGGCGGTCGAACAGGCGCTCACCTCGCGGCCCGACCTGTGCATCCTCGACGTGGGCATGCCCCGGATGACCGGCCTCCAGGCCGCCCGGGAGATCCGCTCGCACGTGAAGGACGTGCGGGTGCTGATGCTCTCGATGCACGACGATGAGCACTATCTGTTCGAGGCGCTCAAGGCCGGCGCGTCGGGCTACGTGCTCAAGCGCGAGGCCGACCAGGACCTGGTCGGAGCGGTCCACGCGGTCGGTCGCGGCGAGGCGTTCCTGACCAATGCCGCCGAGCGCTCGATCATCCGCCGCTGGATGTCCGGCGAGGACGAAGGGCCGGCGATCTCCCTCACCCCGCGGGAAGAGGAGGTCGTCAAGCTGATCGCCGAGGCGTATACGAACGCCCAGATCGCCCAGATCCTCCACCTGGCCGAGAAGACCGTCGAGTCGCACCGGGCCAACGTCCTGCGCAAGCTCGGCATGCGCGACCGGGTCGAGCTCGTCCGCTACGCGATCCGGCGAGGGTTGGTAGAGGCCTGAGGCGCCGCGGTCAGGCGCCGCCGGACAATCCGACTCGCCAGTCGTCCTAACATCGGCGCGCGATGCGCGCGCCGGTCGGCCACATCTCTGCTCCCCCGTTTCCGCGAAACCTGCCGTGGCTGGGCGGCGCCCCGGAAGGGTTCCCCATGCTCCTCGAGTTCTGGGACTTCTGCCGCGTCCAATCGATCCGCACCCTCCCGTACATGAAGGCATGGCAGGAGCGATACCCCGGCCTGACCGTCGTCGGCGTCCACGCCGCCGGATTCGCGCCGTCGGCCGATCCCGAGGCGGTCGAGGCCTCGGTCGGCCGGCTGGAGATCCCCTACCCGGTGGCCATCGACACCGAGTACGAGGTGTGGGAGCTCTACGGGAACCTGGGCTGGCCCGCGCGCTACCTGTTCGACGCGGGCGGCATGCTGGTCCACTACCACTACGGCGAGGGCGCCTACGACGAGACCGAGCGGGCGATCCAGGAGGTGCTCGGAATCGATCGGCCGATCGTCACGCCGTTCCGGATCGAGGAGGCGCCGGACGCCGTCCTGGATCCCCAGACCGACGACGTCGAGGGCGCGCACTCCGGCCCCTACCAGGCGGGCGGCGTGTGGGCCGTGCTCGACGGGCACGGCACGGTCACGGCGAACGGGCGCGCGGTCACGGTGCAGCGGCCGGGCTGCTACGAGCTGATCGCCCACGAGCGGAGCACCGCGGGCGAGCTGGAGCTGGAAATCGGCGACGGCGTGAGGTGCCACGCCGTCTGCTTCACGCCGGGACTGGCTTCCGCGTCCCCACGATCCTGACCCCGATCGCGGGCAGCCGGCCGGCGGCGATCAGCTCCTCCTCGGTGCCACGCAGCTCAGGTGGCAGCTCCCAGCGATACAGGTACGAGCCGCGAACCGGCGGGCCGAGGTCGAACCACTCCCCGAGAGCCTCCTGGATCTTGAGCAGATCGTGGATGTGGTGGCGCATGAAGGCGACGATCTCCTCGGGCGTGCCGGGCACGTGCTCGCCGTCGCCGTGCTCGACGGTGTCGTGATGCTCGAGCCACCAGCTCGTGGCGCGTTCGTCGAGGCGCGCAACGTCGATCTCGTCGAGGACCAGCGTCCCTCCCGGCCGCACGACCTCCGCCAGCCTCCGGCACGACTCGAGCAGCGGCTCGATGTGATGTAGCGAGACGATGGCCACCGCTGCGTCGAAGCTGTCCGGGGGGTCGCGCAGGTCGGCCATCGCGACCACGTGGACCGACTCCGACGTCGACGCCGGATCGATCGCGTAGACCTCGTAACCGGCGTCCGCCAGCGCCTCGGCGAGCTCGCCGCTTCCAGCTCCGACCTCGAGCACGCGGAGAGGGGCCGGCGGGAGCGACTCGCGCACGAAGGCAAGGACGCCGGGATCAAGCATCGCGATCAAGGAGGTTGAGGAGCTCGGGCGGCCCGTCATCGCCGATGCTCACGGCGAACCCGGGTCGGTAGGGACTCTGGCGGGGCGAATCACCAAGCCAGGCCGGCTCGTACACCCAGCTGCCCGTGTTGAGCAAGCGTCCCCATTCGCCGAGGTCGTCGCCGGGAAGCGGACCGGCGCGATGGGTATGCCCGAAGATCACGTGGGCCGACGTTACCTGCAACCGGGCCAGTACCTCCTCGGACGCGCGCAGCGCAGCCGTCCGGAGCTCGACCGCCGAGACGTCCGCGCGCAGGGGCCCGAGGCCCGCCCGGTTGAGCCCGGCCACGAGAACCGGGAACAACGTCGCCAGCGCGCGGCCGCGCCAGCCGCCGCCGCCGCTCAGTGATCGCCACGCCCGGATCTGGAAGCTGCCGTCGCCGCCGCCGCCCCGCAGGCCGCCGCCCTGGGCGACCGTGTCGATCCAGGCGTACATCGGCGCCAGCGCCGCCTCGTAGTCCTCGGCGCGCGAGGGACCGCCCGTGGGCTCGCCGGCCAGCCGTAGGGTCAGTCCCGACCCGAGCCGCTCGATGATCGGGACCGTGTTGTGGCGGTCGCCGTAGTGGCCGTGGATCGCGTAGGTGTCCTCACGGAGCCACACGCCCGGGTAGCTCACGCGCACGCGAGCCGGCGCGAGCGCCTGCACCACGGTGCCGAGCGCCTCCCGCGGATCCCACTCGACGGCGGACTCGAGGCCGAGCGCCACCGACGTATCGCGCCGCCCGAGCCAGCCCCGCAGGAGCGCGTGGTCGTGGTTGCCGGGCACGAGGATCACCTCGCCGACGGCCGCGCCGAGCTCCCGCAGCACGGGCACGGCTTCGGTCAGTGCGTCGCGCACAGGTCCATGGCGCAGCTCGAGCGTGTCCCCGAGCAGCACGAGACGATCGACGTCACCGAGCGCGGCGAGGAGCGCCGCGCGCTCGCCGGGGCGGCGCAGGACGTCCGGGCGGCCACGGGCGCCCAGGTGCAGGTCGGAGACGACGAGGGTGCGCAGGGCCGGTGGCCTGTTTGAAGGGTCGGCGGCGCCTGACGGCGGCGCCTTATGCCGCCATGCCCTGGCGGATCACCTTGGGGAGCATGAAGCGAACGTCCTCCTGCACGACCTCGAGCTCCCGCACGTCGGTGCACCCGCGCGAGCGGAAGAACTCGACGAGCCGCTGGACGAGCTGCTCGGGTGCGCTCGCCCCCGAGGTGATGCCGACGACGCGCTTACCGCTCAGCCACTCCTCGCGAACCTCGCCTTCGGCGTCGATCAGGTGCGAGTCGGCGCCGTGCTCGCGCGCCACCTCAACGAGCCGGTTGGAGTTCGACGAGTTGCGCGATCCGATCACAAGCACGAGGTCGCACTCTTTGGCCAGCTGCTTGACCGCGGCTTGACGGTTGGTCGTGGCGTAGCAGATGTCGTCGGTGCGGGGGCCGACGATCGCCGGAAAGCGCCGGCGCAACCGATCGATGATCGCGCGGGTCTCGTCCACGGACAGAGTCGTCTGGGAGATGAAGGCCACTCGATCCGGATCGGGCACATCGAGCTGGTCGACGTCGTCCTCGGTCTGGACGAGCACGATGTGCTCGGGCGCCTCGCCCATGGTGCCCTCCACCTCCTCGTGGCCGGCGTGGCCGATCAGGACGATCGTGTAGCCGTCGGCCGCGAAGCGCTTGGCCTCGACGTGGACCTTGGTCACCAGTGGACAGGTGGCGTCGATCGTCTTGAGCGCACGATCCCGGGCATTGGCGTGCACGCTCGGAGCGACGCCGTGAGCGGAGAAGACGACGGTGGCGCCCTCGGGGACGTCCTGCTCGGAGTCCACGAACACGGCGCCGCGCTCGCGCAGCTGCTCGACCACGGTTTTGTTGTGGACGATCTCCTTACGGACGTACACCGGCGCGCCGTAGAGCTCGAGCGCCCGCTCGACGGTCTGGACGGCCCGGTCGACGCCCGCGCAGTATCCGCGCGGCGCCGCGAGCAGAACCTTCTCTGGCGCTGAGCCCACGAGAACCAGTGTAGGGGCGGCACTCGAGAAGCTAGGCTTGACCGCTCCCGTCCCCT
>DATBYI010000690.1:0-2769 GCA_036513815.1 Solirubrobacteraceae bacterium | reverse complement strand
CGACGCGAAGAAGCTGATGTCGAAGGCCGGCAGCTTGGAGAAGTCTGGAGGCTTTGGGAACACTCCCTGCGTGAACGCGAAGCACATCACCAGCAGGCCCATGAACCAGTCGAAGATCACCCCGGTGAACAGTGCGGTGGCGACGGTTGGGTAACTCGAGGCGGGAATCGCCATCCGGGTCAGGAACAGCTGCGCCACGTTGCCGCCGCCGAGCGGGAACACGTTGTTGATCGCGTAGCCGACCATGTACGCGCCCCACACGTCCCGCCACCGGATCCGCTGCTCCGGGTAGGCGGCCCGCAGCGCGCCCCACAGCGCCCGCGAGCGCAGCAGCAGGTACACCGCGTACAGCGCGAGCCCGAGCAGCAGCGACCCCCAGCTCAGGTTGGCCAGCTGTGAGAAGAACGTCCCGATCGAATTGATCAGGCTCTCGACCGTCGAGCCGATCGATGAACCGTGGTGGGCACTCGCCGCCGAGACCACCGTTGCCGCGAGCACAGACATCCACCCTATTAAACGGCCCTCACCCCCGGACCCCCAGCGCGAACCCTAGACGCGTGGACAAGGGCGTTAAAAAGCCCGGGGGACCCAGATCCATCTGGGTCCCCCGGAGAGTCAGGGAAGTGGGGGCGCAGTTCCCTGACCGACAGGGGCGAGTTTCCCCGTCCCAAGCTCTCTCTAAACCTAAATTCCGCTCCGCGGGCCGCTCCGCCACACGAGTCGCGCCGCAGAGCCTACCATTCCCCTGCCATACGCAGGACAAACCTGAACCTGCCGCACGGTTGGTTCGCAAACGCAACCAGGTTCGGCGGGTCGGTTCAGATCCCTGCGAAGTGTGAGCTGGGACACTCTCGACAGCGCCTGAGTGGAACTGCCGGCGGCGCCTCAGTGCCCGCGAGCGCCCGGCCCGCTGAAGAACTCCTCGCCGGCCCTGACCGTGCCGGCCGCCTCGGCCTCGTGGCGAAGCGTACGATCGGCCTCGCCGCTCCACGCCCCGATCGCAAGCATCTCGCGGTCGGCGTCCATCGGACTACCGCCGAGGTCCTTGTTCACGACGCGGGCGCACTTGCGTCCCTCCGCGATCGCGGTGACGATGAGTGACTGCCCGATCCGAGCGTCGCCGCAGGCATAGACACCCGGCACCGAACTCCGATAGGTCTGCTCGGTCCGGATGTTCCCGCGCTTGTCGATTTCGAGGTCAAGCGCTTCGAGCATCCCGGCGCGCTCCGGTCCGGAGAATCCGATCGCGATCAGCACGAGATCGGCGTCGAGGACGAACTCCGACCCCGGCACCGGAGTCAGGTCGCGCGAGGAGGTGCCGGTGACCTGGCGCGCGTACACGTGGCTGACGTGTCCGTCGGTACCACCGAACCCGGTCACCTCGGTGCCCCAGCGACGCTTGCCGCCCTCCTCGAGCGCATACGTCGAGAGGGTCCGCTTGGGCGGCAGGGGCCACGGATGCCGGGGGTCACGCCCGTCGCCGGGTAGGGCGGCGTACACGTCGAGCATGACAACCGTCCGCGCGCCCTCGCGGTGCGAGTTCGAGATGCAGTCCATCCCGGTGTCTCCGCCGCCGACCACGATCACCTTCTTGCCCGCCGCCGTGATCTCCTCGCCGGGTGCGGGATCCCGGTAGCGCCGGCCCTCCTGACGAGCCACCCACCGGTTGCGCTGGTAGAGGTAGTCCATCGCGAAGTGGATCCCGCTCAGGCCGCGCCCGGGCGCGTCGAGATCACGGTGCACGCGCGAGCCGGTCGCGATCACCAGCGCGTCGTGCCTGTCCCTGAGCTCCTGCGCGCTGACACTGCGGCCGACGTCGGTGTCGTAGACAAACTCGATCCCGCTCGCGGCAAGTAGGTCCACGCGGCGGTCGATGATCCGCTTCTCGAGCTTGGCGTCCGGCACGCCGAAGCGCATCATTCCGCCCGGACCCTCGTCGCGCTCGTACACGGTGACCGAGTGGCCGGAGCGGTTGAGCTCCTCGGCGACGGCCAGACCGGCCGGGCCGGAGCCGACCACTGCGACCTTCTTACCCGTCCGGCGGTCGGGCGGTTCGGACACGACCCAGCCTTCCTCGAAGGCGCGCTCGGCGATGGCCAACTCGATCTGCTCGATCGCTACGGGGTCGTCGTTGATGTTCAGCACGCAGGCCGACTCGCACGGAGCCGGGCAGATGCGGCCGGTGAACTCGGGGAAGTTGTTGGTCGCGTGCAGCTGATCGATCGCCTCGCGCCACTTGCCCCGGTAGACGAGGTCGTTCCAGTCGGGGATCAGGTTGCCGAGCGGGCAGCCCTCGTGGCAGAACGGGATGCCGCAGTCCATGCACCGGGCGCCCTGCCGTTGCAGCTCGCCCTCGGGCTGGAGCGCGAAGTACTGCTTGTAGTCGTGCACGCGCTGCTCGGGGTCGCGCTTATCGAAACCGACCCGGTGGATCTTCAGAAACGCGCCAAGCTCACCCACTAGGCCCCGACCGCCTCGCGTTCGGCGGCCTCGGCGAGCGCGCGCTTGTAATCGCGCGGCATCACCTTGACGAACCGCTCGCGTGCTCGGTCCCAGGACGCCAGCACGTTGCGCGCCACGAGCGATCCCGTCCGCGCCGCGTGCTCGGAGATGAGCTCGCGCACCTCCGCGTCGTCATCGGCGGTGAGCTCGTCGAGGTCGACGAGCTCGAGGTTGCAGCGACCCTCGAAGCGCCGGTCGACGTCGTACACGTACGCGATGCCGCCGCTCATGCCGGCGGCGAAGTTGCGACCCGTGCGGCCGAGCACG
>DATBYI010000689.1:0-12102 GCA_036513815.1 Solirubrobacteraceae bacterium | reverse complement strand
ATCCGCCCCAGGTCGTAGCCGAGCCGTCGGTTGCGCCACACGAGCAGCACGAACCCGGCGCGGTCGTGGGCGCGCCGGCCCCAGATCGGGTCGAACTGCGGCGAGGCGTCGAGTCCCGACTCGTCGGGCTGCACGATCCAGATCAGGCCGTCGCCGTCCAGATCGCGATGGGCGGCGAGCCAGTCATGGTGGCGCGCGATCGCGGGCACCTCGGCCGGGTCGCCGACCGCGATCCGCCACGCCCAGGCCAGCGTCGGAGGCTGGATGCTGGCGGTCATCGGCGCGTCCGGCCAGGTCACGTTGTACGTGAAGCGGCGCCGGCCGGTGAGCGGCGTGTTCCAGAAGATCGTGTGGCCGATGAAGCCGTCCTCGCGCTGCGCGGCGAGCAGCGACTCGAGCTCCCGGCGAGACCGGGACGGGTCGAAGTGCCGCCATGTGATCGCGGCGAAGCACGAGTCCCAGTACCACTGCCAGGGGTAGTGGCCGGGGCTGGGGCAGGTATAGGCGAACCGCGCGCCGTCGGCGGCGCGGACGCCCTCGCGCCAGTTCGCCCGCAGTATCGACTCGCACGTCTCGCGGACGCGCGCCGTATCGCCCTCGCGTAGCATCGGTTAGATCCTCGCATCCGAGGATCCGCCGGCGTCTGCTGTCCGACCTGAGGGGGGCCCTACGCGGCTTCGGCGCGCAGCGCCGATTCGTCCGCCGGCTCGAGCCCGGGAAAGAGTATGACCTCCGGTCGGTACTCGATCCGGCCGAGCTCTTGGCGCTCAACCCCACAACGGTCGCACAACAGCACCAGGCGCAACTCGCCTGCTTCGCGGAGATACCGCGACGCCCCGCTGTGGGTGCCTGTGTGATCGCACTTCATTGCAGTCAATCAACGGCGCGGACAGCGAGAAATGTCCGCGCCCATTCCGGTTAGGCTGCGGATATGCGTATCGCCGCCGCGGTCACCGAGAGCAAGGGAGCGCCGTTCGAGATCAAGCCGCTCGAGCTGGGTGAGCTGCGGGCCGATGAGGTGCTGGTCAAGGTCGCGGCATGTGGCATCTGCCACACCGACCTGATCATCCGCGACCAGTGGTATCCGGTACCTCTGCCGGCCGTCCTCGGGCATGAGGGGGCGGGCGTCGTCGAGGCGGTCGGCGCGGCCGTGGCGAAGGTGGCGCCGGGCGACCACGTCGCGCTCAGCTACGGGTCCTGCGGAGCGTGCGCCAAGTGCCAGTCCGGCGAGCCGTGGGTCTGCCACGACTTCTTCGCCCGCAACTTTGGGGCGGCCCGTCCCGACGGCTCGAGCGCGCTGGCCGACGACGGGCGAGCGATCCACTCACACTTCTTCGGCCAGTCGAGCTTCGCGACCCACGCGGTCGCCCCCGAGCGGGGCGTCGTCAAGCTCGATCCGGACGTGCCGCTCGAGATCGTGGCGCCGTTCGGCTGCGGCATTCAGACCGGCGCGGGCGCCGTGCTCAGGGTGTTCCGGCCCGAGGCCGGCTCGAGCATCGCGATCTTCGGGACGGGCACGGTCGGTCTCTCGGCGGTCATGGCCGCGCGGATCGCGGGGTGCACGACGATCGTGGCGGTCGACGTGCGGCCCTCGAGGCTGTCGCTGGCCAGAGAGCTCGGTGCGACCCACGTGGTCCAGGCCGACGAGACCGACCCGGTCGACGCGGTCCGGGAGGCCACGGGCGGCATCGGCGCCGACTTCAGCATCGACGCCACCGGCTCACCGGCCGTGCTCCAGCAGGCCGTCTACTGCACCGGCCCCGGGGGCGTGTGTGGCCTGATCGGCGCGCCCCCGTTCGGGACCGAGGTCTCACTCGACATGAACCAGGTGCTGGCGATGGGACGCAGCCTGCGCGGGATCGTCGAAGGTCAGAGCATCCCGGACGTGTTCCTGCCCCGGCTGATCGAGCTGTGGCGCCAGGGCCGGTTCCCGGTGGAGCGGATCATGACCTACTACCGCTTCGACGAGATCGATCAGGCTGCGCGCGACGCCGAGGAGGGCAAGGTCGTCAAGCCGGTGCTGCGGATGCCGGAATAGCGTCCGCCCGGATGCCGGAATAGCCCCCGCTTCTACGGGAGGCGGGCGAGCTTATCCGCGCGCCTCGTAAGCGGCCGCCTCTGGAGTTCGCAAGATTCGTTGCAAGCGCAGGATCTGGGCCCCTTCTCGCGAGGCGGCTTGTTAGGGTCCTGCCGGCTTCCATCCAGGGAGCGAGGCCGCGCCCGGGCCGCTCGATGTGGTGAGCGACCGGCGCGGGCTTCGCAGTGCCCGGATTCACGACGATGCGCTCAGTCCACCACCGCCACCGAGCTGCCCGAGTCGCCGCGTTCCTGCTCGTGACCGTGGCGCTTCTCGGCAGCAGCCTGACCGCCTCCAGCGCGGGCGACCTGCAGAGCCAGATCAGCGCCGGCAAGGCGGCGGCGTCCGCGCTCGGGTCCCAGATCGCTAGCGACACGACCCAGATCCACACCACCACGGCGGGACTCGCGGCCGCGGATCAGCGGTTGAGCGGGCTCCAGAGCCAGCTGACCAGTCGCGAGGACCAGCTCAGGAACGTGCAGAGCAGCCTGCTCAAGGCGCGGAACCATCTCGTGGACCTCGAGAACTGGCTCGAGCGCGCGACCCACGCGCTGGCGGCAAACCTGGTCGCCGCCTACGAGACCGGGCAGCCCGATCTGATGAGCGTGATCCTCCAGGCGCACGGGTTCACCCAGCTGCTCGAGCAGGTCAACTTCCTGCACCGCATCGGCACCCAGGACGCCCAGATCGTCGCCAGTACCCGCGCTGCGCGCCAGGCCGTCGCGCGGGAGGCCAAGCTGCTGGCCAGGCTCGAGCGGCGCGATCAGGTGCTGACCAACCAGGTGATCGCCGAGCGCAACCAGGTCGCCGCCCTCCAGGTGGCCTTGCTGCACCAGCAGATCCAGGAGCTGGGCTCCCGCAGCAACGACGCGGCCAAGCTGCACGCCCTCAACGCGCACCTGAGCTCGCTCGAGGCCAAGGCCGCGGCCGAGGCGGCGAAGGCCGCAGAGACCGGCAACGCTCCGGTGGGTGGGATCGCGGTCGACACCGGCGGGATGGTGCAGGCGCCGCCCGGCGCCCCAGAGGCCGTGAAGGAGATCATCGCGGCTGGCAACGCGATCGCCACGCTGCCGTACATCTACGGCGGCGGACACGCCTCGTTCCACGCCGACGGCTACGACTGCTCGGGATCGGTCAGCTACGCGCTCGCCGCGGCGGGCCTGGTCACCTCGCCGATGGTCTCGGGTGACTTCGAGGACTGGGGCGATCCCGGTCCCGGGCGCTGGGTCACGATCTACGCCAACGCCGGCCACGTCTGGATGGAGGTGGCGGGCTGGCGCTTCGACACGGTGGCGCTGGCCGAGGACGGCACGCGCTGGGCGCGCGATGGCGGCGAGTTCTCGGGCTTCATCGTGCGTCACCCGCCCGGGCTCTAGCGGGTCACGATCACTGTCCGGACGGGGTCTCCCGGCCCCACGGACGCCGAGCGCAGCGAGGCCCCTCACAACCCTCACAACCCGAGCAGCCGCTCCGCGTTCCCGTGCGCGATCAGCTCGCGCTCGTCGTCGGTGATCGCCGCCTGCTCGAGGAATCGCCGGGCGACCGCGCCGTCACTGAAGGGGTGGTCGACGGCGAACATAATCTTGTCGGCTCCCAACGTGTCGATCGCGCAGCGCAGCGGCGGGTCGGTGAAGATGCCGCTGATCGTGACGTGGAAGTTGCGATCGAAGTACTCCTTGATCGAGAGCTCGGTGCGGCGCGCGGCCGGATCGAGCGACGTCCGGCCGCCGAGCACGTCGTCGACGCGCGCGAGCATGAACGGGATCGCCTCGCCCATGTGCCCGATGATCACCTGTAACGCGGGGAAGCGGTCGAACACGCCGGCCAGGATCAGCCGCAGGGCGTGCAGCCCGGTCTCGATGTGCCAGCCCCACGCCGGCGAGGACAGCATGAAGCTGACGTCGTCGCCAAATCCGGCGTAATACGCGTCGTAGACCGCCTTCGGGGGCGGCATGGGGTGGAGGTAGATCGGCGTTTTGAGCTCCTCAGCCGCCTCGAAGATCGGCCAGAAGAACTCGTCGTCGAGAAAGCGCTCGAGCGTGCGGCCGTTGATCAGCGCGCCCTTGAACCCGAGCTCGTCGGTGGTCCTGGCGAGCTCTTCGGCCGCGGCATTCGGGTTGGCTGTGGGGAGCGCCGCGAGCGCGGCGAAGCGGTCGGGGTGTGCCGCGACCGCTTCGGCCACGCGATCGTTGAAGGCCCGCGCCACCGGTGTGGCGCGCTCGGCGGTGCTGTGCTCGAGACCGGGTTGGACCTGCGAGAGGACCTGCACATCTATCCCCTGCGCGTCCATCTCGGCGATCCGGCCGTCGCCCAGGTCCATGAGCCGCTCCTCGAGCGCGGGTGGCCACCGGTGGACCGCGTAGTACGGGTGTATCTGCGGGCCGAGGAGCTCGCGCAGTTCGGGGGTCAGGCAGTGCTCTTCCAGGGCAATCGTTCGCATTGCTCAGATTCTTTCGTGATTCGGACCGGGCCCGCCTCGCGGTCGGCGCCTGTGTCCATATCTGGTGGACGTTCTCGGGCCGTGCGCCCGGGCGCCGATTGGCCCCGTGGAACGGCGTTTTGCGCGGATCAGAGCGAGTGCAAGGTCTGAACCCAGACATCAGGTCCTCCGCCGAGGAGCCGATGGATGTGGTCGATGAAACGATTCGCCGCCACCCTCTGCGCGCTGCTCGGCGCCCTCGTACTGCCTTCAGCCGCCCTCGCCACGCAACAGAGCACCACTCCCGTTTCGGGCGGACTCGCCCCCCAACCGGGCCTCGTGCCCGCCTCGGGTGGACTCGCTCCGCAAACGAGCACCGCCGCCGCTTCGGGCGCCGGCACCACATCCTTGGCCCCGGGGCAGGGCCATGTGGCCGGCACCGTGCTAGGCGTCAGCGGGCGGACGTTCGCGATCGAGGCCAGCGGTGGGCGGATGTCCGTCGTTACGGCGCTGATCGATGCCGCCAACAACGTCACGGCCGGAAACTTCCCCTACGTCTACGGCGGCGGCCACGCTCTCGCGGGGATCGCCTCCATCGGTATCAAGGGTCCGGGGTACAACGGCCGCCGGATCGGCTTTGACTGCTCCGGGTCGGTCGCGGCCGTGTTAGCCGGGGCGGGCGTCTGGCAGCCTGCCAGCGGCGTTCCCAACGACGCGGGGATCATCACCGAGCTGATGCAGGCGCACCTGATCGCGCGCGGGGTCGGTCACGGCGCCAACGAGGTGACGCTCTACGACGACCCCGGCGTCCACATCTTCATGAACATCGACGGGCACTTCTTCGGCACCTCGGACGGTGGCGGCGGTGGCGATGCCGCGGGCGGTGCGGGCTGGCTCGACGACGGCGCGCCCGACGCCACGAGCCACATCTACAAGCCGTATCACCTGCTCCTGCCCGTGATCGAGCGTCAGACCACCTTCGCGCGCATTCTCACGTTCCACACCACGGGCAGCGAGAGCGTCATGCACGGCCTCGAACTTGGCAGCGGCGTCCAGGTCGGCTACACCACGGCCGCCAACGGCAGCCTGACCGCGGTCACCGTCAGCTAGCGATCGGCTAGCCGCAGCCGGTGTTGAAGCCGCAGCTCGAGCACGTGTAGCAGCTGCCCGTCCGCTGCATCATCCCGCCGCACTGCTGGCAGGCCGGGCCCAGATCGAGGCCCTTGCGCATGGCCGGGACGACTGGTGGCGTGTCGGTCAGCGCGGACGTCGGCGCGACCGGCGCGCTCGCGGCGTGGCCGCCGTTGCCGTTGCCCTCGGGCTTGCGCTCGGCCGGCAGCGCCGGCGTCGCCACGTCGCCGAGGTGCGAGCTCGCGGCCTCCTGAGCCGCCTGACGGGCCCGGACGGCCGGCGTGAGGATCCCCAGCTCCTCCTGGAGATCGACGTCCAGGAAGCGCGACGCCAGCCAGCGCATGATGTAGTCGGGCATCGACTTCGCGAACGGGATCTCCGGGTTGTAGGTCATGCCCTCGGGCTCGAAACGCATGTAGCTGAACTTCTCGACCAGCGTCTGGAGCGGCACTCCGTATTGGAGCGCGATCGAGATCGCGGTCGCGAACGAGTTCATCATCCCGCGCAGGGTCGAGCCTTCCTTGCCGATGTCGGTCAGGAAGATTTCGCCGACCGTGCCGTCCTCGTACATGCCGGCGGTGATGTAGCCCTCGTGACCGCCGATCGAGAACTTGTGAGTGATCGACTGGCGCTCGCGCGGCATGCGCCGGCGCTTCGGCGGCGCCTTCGCCAGGGCGTCGGCGATGGCCTCGCCGATCTGCACCTCGCTCGCCACCGGGGCTTGCTTCTGAGCCTCGGTGCGGAGCGCCTGTGCCGTCTTGGATCCGTCCCGGTAGATCGCGAGCGCCTTGACGCCGAGTCGCCACGCCTCGACGTAGGCCTCAGCGATGTCGTCGACGGTGACCGTCTCGGGCATGTTCACGGTCTTCGAGATCGCGCCGCTGATGAACGGCTGCACGGCGCCCATCATCTTCAGGTGGCCCATGTGGGAGATCGCCCGCTCGCCCACCGCCACGTCGAACACCGGCAGGTGCTCGTCGGCGAGATCGGGCGCGCCGATGATCGTGCCGTGCTCGTTGATGAACGCGACGATCTGCTCGATCTGCTCGTCGCTGTAGCCGAGGTTCTGTAGCGCCTGCGGCACGGTCCGGTTGACGATCGTCATCTGACCGCCGCCCACGAGCTCCTTGAACTTGACGAGCGAGAAGTCGGGCTCGATGCCGGTCGTATCGCAATCCATCAGGAAGCTGATCGTCCCGGTCGGGGCGAGGACGGTTGCTTGCGCGTTGCGGTAACCATGCCGCTCTCCGGCCGCGACGGCGTCGTTCCAGGTGGCGCGGGCGCGCTGGAGCAGCTCCTCGTCGGCGCACGCCGAGTCGGGGATCGCGTAAGAGGCGTCGCGGTGCATCCGCATCACGGCGTTGTGAGCGTCGCGGTTCTCGTCGTAGCGGTCATACGTCGCGATCGCCGCGGCGATCCGCGCCGAGCCGAGATACGCGCGCCCGGTCATCAGCGCCGTGATCGCGGCGGCAGTGCCGCGACCCGCGTCCGAGTCGTACGGAGAGCCGTTCGCCATCAGGTAGGCGCCCAGGTTCGCGTATCCCATTCCCAGCTGGCGGAAGGCCCGCGCGTTTGCGCCGATCTCCTCGGTCGGATAGCTCGACGGCGAGACGACGATCTCCTGGGCCAGGAACATGACGTCGACGGCGTGCTCGAACGACTCGATGTCGAACGTCCCATCGGACCGCCGGAACTTCATGAGGTTTAGCGACGCGAGATTGCAGGCCGAGTTGTCGACGTGCATGTACTCCGAGCAGGGGTTGGATGCGTTGATCCGTCCAGAGTTCGGGCTCGTATGCCACTGGTTGATCGTCGTGTCGTACTGAATGCCCGGGTCGGCGCAGCGCCAGGCTGCCTCGGCGATCTCCCGCATGAGCTGACGCGCAGGGATCGGGTCGCCGATCGGCGCGCCGGTCACGCGACCGAGGAGCTGCCACTCCTCATCGTTCTCGACCGCGCGCATGAACCGGTCCGTGACCCGCACCGAGTTGTTGGCGTTCTGGTACTGGATCGAGAAGAACCCGTCGCCATCGATCGACATGTCGAAGCCGGCGTCGCGCAGGGCGGCGGCCTTGTCCTCTTCCTTGGCCTTGCACCAGATGAACTCGCGGATGTCGGGATGGTCGACGTCGAGCACGACCATCTTGGCCGCCCGGCGCGTCTTCCCACCCGACTTGATCGTCCCGGCCCACGCGTCGGCGCCGCGCATGAAGCTCACGGGCCCCGACGCGGTGCCGCCCTTGGCCAGCGGCTCCATCGAGCCGCGGATCCTCGAAAGGTTGATGCCCGAGCCCGACCCGCCGCGGAAGATCATCCCCTCCTTGGTGTTCCACTCGAGGATCGACTCCATCGTGTCGTCGACGCTGAGGATGAAGCACGCGCTGCACTGCGGGCTCTCTTCGAACCCGACGTTGAACCACACGGGCGAGTTGAACGCCGCCATCTGGTGGAGCAGGATGTGGGTGAGCTCAGCCTCGAAGGTCCCGGCGTCCTCGTCGGTGGCAAAGTAGCCCCGCTCCCGTCCCCACTCGGCGATGGTCCCGGCCACCCGGCCGATCATCTGCCGGACCGAGCGCTCGCGCTCGGGCGAGTCGACCTGGCCGCGGAAGTACTTCTGGGCGACGATGTTGGTCGAGTTCTGAGACCAGCTCTTGGGGAACTCGACTTCGCGCTGCTCAAAGGAGATCTTGTCCCCGTGGCCGATCCGGGCGTCCCTCAGCTCCCATTCGACGAGGTCGAACGGGTGCGCACCGGGGGTCGTGAAGAAGCGCCTGACCGAGAGCCCCTCGCCCGTTCGTACCTCGGCGTCAACTTGGATCTGGGGGATCTGGTCCATACAGTGCTGCTCCTCTCGGTTTTTCCGCAATTTCCCCTGCTCCTGTTCGACTTTTGGTCAGCCGAGCGGGCGGTGAATGAAAGCGGAGGCCCCGGACGGAAAGACCTGGCGGCGGGTGGTTCTCCGGAGTTCTCATTTTACTCCGCCGCCCCCGGCTTCCTGGGCCTTCGAGGCCGGTCGTGTTATATGTCGGGCGCAATGCGCGTGGATTACCGGGCCTGGCGAAACCGATGAAGCTGCTCGTCACGGGCGGGGCCGGGTACATCGGCTCGATCGTCGCCAAGCGGCTGCTCGAGAACGGCCATCAGGTGACGGTCCTCGACAACCTCGAGCGCGGCCACCGGGCCGCAATTCCCGCGGGCGCGGAGTTGGCCGTGGTCGACCTCCACGACCGGCCGGGGGTCGACGAGGTCATCTCGGAAGGGTTCGACGGCGTCCTTCACTTCGCCGCCCTGGCGCTCGTGAGCGAATCGGTCAGCCACCCCGAGCGCTACTACGGAACCAACGTGGTCGGCACGCTCAACCTGCTCGAGGCGATGGTCGGCGCCGGAGTTCCACGGCTCGTGTTCTCCTCGACGTGCGCGGTTTACGGGCAGCCCGACGAGGTCCCGATTCCCGAGACGGCGCCGCCTCGGCCGATCAACGCCTACGGCGCGTCAAAGCTAGCCGTCGATCTGATGATCCGCGACTTCTGCACGGCTCATGGGCTCGGGGCGGTCAGCCTGCGGTACTTCAACGTGGCCGGCGCCAGCGGCGAACTCGGCGAGGATCACGACCCCGAGACGCACCTGATTCCCAACATTCTGCGGGTCGCCCTCGGGGACGCGCCGGCGGTGAAGGTGTACGGGACCGACTACCCCACTCCGGACGGGACCGCCGTCCGGGACTACATTCACGTCGACGATCTGGCCGTAGCGCATCTGCTCGCGCTCGATGGCACGCGTACGGGCGAGCACCGCGTGTTCAATCTGGGGAACAGCAACGGGTTCTCGGTCCGGGAGGTGATCGCCGCCGCGCGGTCGGTGACCGGCATCGAAATTGGCGCCGAGGACGCGCCGCGACGCCCGGGCGATCCGCCGCAGCTCGTCGCTGCCGCCGGCCTGATCAAGGCCGAGCTCGGCTGGGAGCCGCACAAGCCGGGGCTCGAGGAGATGGTTGGCGACGCCTGGGCGTTCGCGCAGGCGCACCCTAAGGGCTACTCGGAGTAGGTCTTCAGCTCACACCAGGTCGGCGAGCTCGCGCAGCGCCGCGGCCAGCACCTGGTCCGGCGGTTCGGACGCGTTGAGGATGCGGATCCGGTCGGGCTCCTGCGCGGCGAGCTCGAGATATGCCGCCACCGTGCGCTCGAAGAACTCATCGTGCTCGCGCTCGAGCCGGTCGGGGGTTTCCGGGCGCGCGAGCGACCGGCTGCGCCCGAGGCGCGGGTCGATCATGAGGAGCAGTGTTCGATCCGGGAGGGCGGTACGGATCGCGAACTCGTTGATCGCGCGGACTGCGTCGATCCCCAGCCGTCGCCCGCCCCCCTGGTAGGCGAGCGAGGAGTCGATATAGCGATCGAGCAGCAGCCAACGGCCGGCCTCCAGCTGCGGCTCGATCGCCTCCTCGACGAGCTGCGCCCGCGCCGCCGCGTAGAGCAGCGCCTCGGCGCGAGCGGTGACGTGCAGCCCCGGGTCGATGACGACTTCGCGGATCCGTTCGGCGGCCGGAACGCCGCCCGGCTCGCGCAGCGGCCTGATGTCGATGCCGCCGGCGGCCAGGGCGTCGAGGAGTCCCGCGGCGAGCGTCGTCTTGCCGGCGCCGTCGATGCCTTCGATAGTGATCAGCCGGCCGCGCGTCATTGTGCCTGGCTCCCGACCCTACCGGGCACTACGATCGGAGGATGCTCGTAGAGCTCGAGCGTCATCCCCACGCGCGCGCCGTCCTCGAACCGGCGCTGAGGACCGGTGGCCGGGCCTCGCACGCCTATCTGTTCTACGGGCCCGGTGGCGCAGGCAAGCGCGCCGCCGCCCGTGCGGTGGCCGCCGAGCTGCTCGCGGCCGGCTCGCCCGATCCGGTGAGCGCCCGTAGCCGCGTCGCGTCCGGCGCCCATCCCGATCTCACTTGGGTCGCCCCGAGCGGTGCACACGAGATCCTCGTCAGCGACATCGACGTCCCGGTCGTGTCGGCGGCGAGCCGGACGCCGTTCGAGGCCGGGTCACGCGTGTTCGTGATCGAGCGCGTGGACGAGCTCGGAGACGAGGCCGCCAACCGGATGCTGAAGACGCTCGAGGAGCCGGCCTCCTTCGTGCATCTGATCCTGCTGTCCGATCGGCTGGCCGAGGTTCTCCCGACGATCCGCTCGCGCTGTCAGCTGGTTCGATTCAACGCACCGTCGGTGCAGGAGACCGCGGCGGCGCTTGTCGAGCTGGGAGAGACGGGGGACGCCGCGCTGGCCTGCGCCCGCCTGGCGCTCGGGGACGGCGAGCGGGCGCGGGAACTGACCGGGGATGCCGGGCACGAACTGCGTGTTGCCGCCGAGGCGTTTGCCCGGGCGACTTTCTCGGCCGGCGAGATGGCGCGCAGCAAGCCGTGGGCGGCAGTGCTCGCCGCCGTCCGTACCCGCGGGGATGCCGTGCGAGCGGAACTCGAGGCACGCGCGCTCGATGAGGTGGAGCTGTATCCCCGCAAGGAGCGAAAGCGGATCGAGACCGAATGGACCGAGCGGATCAGGCGGGCGCGCCGGCGGGTGGAGACCGCCGCCCTGGATCTGTCGCTCCAACTCGTCGCGCTCTGGTACGCCGACCTCGCGAGCCTCTCGTGGGGAGCGCGCGACCTGATCCGGAATGTCGACCGCGTGAGCGCGCTCGAGTCCGACGCGCGCGAGTCGGGCGCGGACCCGCAGCGCCTGCGCGAGGCGGTTGAGGCCGTCGAGGACACGCGCCTACGCTTTCAGTTGAACGTATCGGAGGAGCTCGCATGCGAATCGCTCGGGTATCGCTTGGAGCGTCTGCTCGCGGCATGACGCAACAGGGCGGCAGGTCGTCCACCGAGTCGGAGTCGCGTTTCGCGTCCGGCGAAGCTCCGCCCCCGGGTCGCGTGTACCTACGATCGCCTGAGCATTCCGACCGCCCGGAGTTCATCGGGCTGATGCGCGCCAGCCGGACCTTCCATCGCCCCTGGGCCACGGCGCCGACCGACGACGAGGCGTTCGACGCCTACCTGGCCGACTCGCGCCGGCCTGACTTCGAGGCCATGCTCGCGTGTCGGCGAGAGGATCGGGCCATCCTCGGCTTCTTCAACCTCTCCCATATCACGCGAGGCTCGCTCCAAAGCGCCTACCTCGGCTACGCCGTCGGCAGCACCTATGCCCACCAGGGCTACATGCGCGAGGGCCTCGAGCTCGTCCTGCGCCACGCCTTCCTCACGCTTCGCCTGCATCGCATCGAGGCCAACATCCAGCCGGGCAACCAGGCCTCGATCGCCCTCGCCCGCGGCGCCGGCTTCGCCCGCGAGGGCTTCTCCCCGCGCTACCTCAAGATCGGCGGACGGTGGCGCGATCACGAGCGCTGGGCCGTGCTGGCCGAGGACTGGCGCGCCCGGACCGAAAGCCTCGGGATCGCACTCGATCCGTGACGGCTGTTTCGCGGCCGAGCCGGCCTC
>DATBYI010000688.1:0-14486 GCA_036513815.1 Solirubrobacteraceae bacterium | reverse complement strand
GGAGGACCAGTTCCCCGGCGGGTTGATCGTCTCGCCGAGGAGCAGCCGGCTGGCCTGATGCTCGGGCCCGAGGATCGTCCGGACCGTGCGCGACCAGTTGCCCTTGCCGACCTCGGCGATCCGCTGGTCCTCGGGGCGGATGATGCGAGGCGATGCGCCGTTGGTGGGCGCGGGCGCGGCGGTGAGGGCGACCTGAGCGGGACCGTCGACGGCCTGGAGCCGCAGGCTTGTTCCGGCCGGCGCGTAGACGGCGTCGCCGGGCGCCTCGAATACCGAGCTTCGCCCGCCGGCGATCCCCAACTCGGTCTCGCCCGCGGTGGCGTCGACCCGGCCGGCGAGGACCACGGCGGCTCGCTCCGGTCCGGCCTCCAGCTCCAGGACCTCGCCGTCGGCCAGGTCGGCCAGCGAGAGGTCGATATGGGCCGTCTCCCGGCCAGCGGATACCAGCGTGCGCATGTTCATTCTCCGTATGTCTTTCGCAGGGCCGTGGCCTACTGTAAACCTTTTCAGTGAGAGCGTAGCGTGCGCTTGCTTCGGCCTGGCGACGGCCCCGTCCTCCCTCGGCCTGGCGACGGTCCCGCCTTCCCTCGGCGTGGCGGCGGCCCCGTGGTACTGCGGACGACCAGCTTGGCCGGCAGCTTGCGGACCGTGGGCTGGACGGCGTCGCGGCTCTGGAGGCGCTCGAGCAGCACCTCGACCGCGGCCTCACCCGCCTCGACGGTCGGCAGCGAGACGGTGGTGAGCGGCGGGGTCACCATCGCGGCGAGCGGGATGTCGTCGAACCCGACGACGCTCAACTGCTCTGGCACGCTCACCCCGAGGGCGGCCAGCCGGCTGAGGATGCCCACGGCGACCAGGTCGTTGTAGGCGAGGACCGCGGTGGCGCCGGTCCGCAAGACCTCCCCAGCCGTCTCCACTCCGCTCTCGAACTGGGGAGCGACCGGCCCGAGGATCTCGTACTCGATGTCATACGTCCGCGCGGCCGCGCGCAGACCCTGCTGGCGCTGCTGGTTTGACCACGAGCTCCGCGGGCCCGAGACGAACACGCACCGCCGGTGCCCGAGCTCGGCCAGGTGCCGTACGGCCTGCTTCATCCCGTCAGCGCTGTCCACCACCACCGACGCGCGCCCGGCGACGCGGCGGTTGAGGAGGACCACGGTCGGGGGGTTGTCGAGGGCGGCCAGCTTGGCGGTGGGCAGACGCGAGGAGCAGAGCACGATCCCGTCGACCTGCTTGCGCATGGCGTTGATGAGGGCCTCCTCCTCGGCGGCGCTCTCCTGCGTGTCGGCCACGAACACGGCGTAGTCGGCCCGCCGGGCGCGCGCCTGGGCCCCCTTGAGGACGGCGTGGAAGTAGGGGTTGCCGAGGTCCGGGACGATCACGCCGACGTTGCCCGTCCGGCCGGTGATCAGTCCGCGCGCCGCCCGGTTGGGTTCGTAGTGGAGCTCGGCGGCGGCCGCCAAGACACGCTCGCGGGTCGCGGTCGCCACCGTGTCCGGGACGGTGAAGGAGCGCGACACGGTCGCCACCGACACGCCGGCGGCGCGGGCGACATCGTGAATGCTGGCGGGCAGAAGCTCCTCCTGGGCCGGGGCGATCGAAACCGTTTACAGCGTAGTTAGGCCGGCAGCCGATCCGGAGTGCTCACCAGTCGTGCATGGTGCCGTCCGCCAACCGCGTGATCGGCAGCAGCGCCGGCCGGTACGGGTACTGGGCGGCCAGCTCCTCGTCGATGTCGACCCCGAGCCCGGGCTGATCGCCGGGAAGCAGGTAGCCGTCCGCGAACGTGTAGTCGTGGGGGAAGACGGCGTCGGTCTCCGGGGTGTGGCGCATGTACTCCTGGAGGCCGAAGTTGGGAATCGCCATGTCGAGCGCGAGGGCCGCGGCCATGCACACGGGCGAGAGGTCGGTGGCGCCGTGGAACCCGGAGCGCACGCGGTAGAGCTCGGCGAGATGCAGGATCCGGCGCAGGTGGGTGATGCCCCCGGAGTGGACGACGCTCATCCGCAGGTAGTCGATCAGCTGCTCGCGCAGGAGCTGCTCGCAGTCCCAGATCGAGTTGAAGACCTCGCCGATGGCGATCGGCGTCGTGGTGTGCTGGCGGACGACGCGCAGGCTGGCCTGGAGCTCGGCGGGGACGGGATCCTCGAGCCAGAACAGCTGGTAGGGCTCGAGCAGCCGCCCGAGCTGCGCGGCCTCGATCGGCGAGAGCCGATGGTGGACGTCGTGCAGGAGCTCGAGCTCGTCGCCGAAGCGGCCGCGCACGGCGCTCAGCACGTCGCCGACCGACTGCAGGTAGAGCCGGGTCGACCAGGTCTCCTCACGCGGAGCGAGTCCGCCCTCGGCGGGCTCGTAGAACATCTTTCCCCGGCTCACGCCGTACGTGCTCTCGAGTCCTGGGATGCCGGCCTGGACGCGCACCGCCTTGTAGCCCAGGTCGACGTAGCTCTGGACGGCGTCGAGGACGTCGTCGATGGTCTCGCCGTTGGCGTGGCCGTACACGGTGACGCCCGATCGGCAGCGGCCGCCGAGCAGCTCGTACACGGGCATCCCGGCGTGCTTTCCCTTGATGTCCCACAGGGCGGTGTCGACGGCGGCGATCGCCGTCATGGTCACGGGACCGCGCCGCCAGTAGGCGCCGTTATAGAGGTAGCGCCACGTGTCCTCGATGGCGCCCGCGTCGCGCCCGATCAGCATCGGGCATACGTGCTCGCGCAGATAGGCCTCGACCGCCAGCTCGCGGCCGTTGAGCGTCGCGTCGCCGACCCCCGTCGTCCCGTCGTCGCAGACGACCTTAAGCGTCACGAAGTTCCGCCCCGGACAGGTGACGATCACGCGCGCCTCGGCGATTCGTGACATCGCTGCGAGCCTAGCGATCGGGGGGCGGACCTAAGGGTTTGACATTGACGTCCTCCCGGATTAGGTTCGACAAACGATTGTCCAAGAGAACTGAGAGCCCCAAAACACACCTATGATCACCCTCGCATCAACCTCGGTCGCGGTCCGGATCGACCCGACCCACGGGGCAGAGGTGCTCGACCTGATCGACCTCCGGTCAGGGCGGCAGCTGCTCGGCCGGCCGCCCTTCGCCTCCGATGAGCCCCGCGGCGGCGAACTCGACGAGACGACGTGGACGCGTTCCTACCGCGGCGGTTGGCAGGTGCTCGTCCCGAACGCCGGCAATGCGTGTGTCGTCGACGGCGCGGCGCACGGTTTCCATGGTCGCGCGTCGACCGATCGCTGGGAGGTCGCCGAACAGACGCCCGACGCGGCCACGCTCTTGTGGACCGGGCACGGTTTACAGGTCAAGCGCGCGTTCCAGCTGAGTAGTGACACGGTGACGGTCAACACGACAGTCACCGCCGAGCGGACCGTCCCACTCGTATGGGTCGAGCACGTCGGCCTCGGGATCGAGCTGCTCGACCCAACCGTCGAGATCACCCTCCCCGGAGGCCTCGCCTACGAGCTCGACGAGCGGACCGGTCCGACCGAACCGCCGCCGGACGCCACCACGTGGCCCGAGGTGAGGCTGCTCGACGGCACGATCGAGCCCGCGGACCGCCACGAGCTCAGGAGTCCGCGCGGTCGGCTGCTCGTCGTCGCGAATCTGCCCGAGGGACGCCTCACCGTCCACAACCGCGACCACGGCCAGGGGATCGCACTGACCTGGGACACGAGCTGGCTGCCGCACATGTGGATGTGGCACGAGGTCCGGACCTCGGGTGGGCCGTGGCGGGAAATGGCGGAGACACTCGTCGTGGAACCTGCGTCCGTGCCGCACACGCTCGGACTGGCGACGGCGCAGGCGCACGGTCAGGCTCACGTGCTCGAGGCGGGTGAACAACGCACGACGGAGCTGACACTCCGTCCGCTCCTGGATCGCAAAGACCCGGTCCTGGATCGCTAAGACCCAAAACTAGACCGCGGCACCCACCTCGACCGTCGGGTACGGGTAGCAGCGGGCGGTGGCGCCACCGTCGACGGGGATCGCGGCCCCGTTGACATACGACGCTCGGTCGGAGAGCAGGAAGACGACCATCTCGGCGATCTCGCGGGGCTGCCCGATCCGCCCGATGGTGGCGAGCTCTCCCTCGTTGCGCAGCGCCTCGTCGAGGTCGCCGCCTACGTCGCGCATGAGCTGATCGCGGGTCATCGGGGTGTCGACCGCGCCCGGCAGGACGGCGTTGCAGCGGATGCCGTAGGTGCCGTAGTCGGTGGCGATCCCCTTGGAGATCATCGCCACCGCGGCCTTGGCCGCCTGGTAGGCGTAGTAGCGGGGGAACGCGTAGGCGCCCTGGATCGAGGAGATGTTCACGATCGAGCCGGCGCGGCGGGGGAGCATCTCTCGCACCGCCAGGGTGCAGCCGAACATCGGCCCGATCTGGAGGACGTCGAGCGCGCGCCGCAGCGACTGCTCGTCGACCTCGTGCGCGGAGCCGACGACGTCGATCCCCGCGTTGTTGACCCAACCCGTCAGCTCGCCCGCCCCGCGGGCGGCGTCGACGGCGCGCTCGTGCGTGCTCCACTGCGCGATGTCGCCGGTCAACGGGATGCAGGCCGGACCCAGGGCGGCCGTCGCCTCGGTCAGCCCCGCGTCGTCGATGTCGACGGCCACGACGGACCGTCCCTCCTCGACGAGACGCTCGCAGATCGCGCGTCCGATGCCCTTCGCCGCGCCGGTGACCACAACGACATCGCTCATTGGACTGAAGACCTCCGTCTACTGGGGTTGAGGGAACAGTTGCGCGCGCGCGACGGCGGCCGACCAGCCCAGGTACGCCCCGGGGTCGCGCAGCCGCTCGAGCATGGGGGCGTCGAGTAGCGGCCCCGCCTGGGGGTCCTCGACGAGGACGTCGAGCAGCGGCCGGCCCGCGGCCGCGGCGTTTCGGCTCGCGGCCATGACGACCGCGTGGGCTGCCTCGTGGCCGAGCTCGGCCGCGAGCGCCATCATCGCCGCCTCGGCCAGGATCGCCCCGTCGGTCAACTCGAGGTTGGCCCGCATCCGCGCGGGGTCGACCTGGAGCGCCGCCACGAGCTCGACGAGCTTCTCGGCCACGCCGCCGGCGAGGATGAACGCCTGGGGCACGGCGATCCACTCGACCGCCCACAGCCCCATGTCGCGCTCGCCCGCGTGTGCGGTCGCGTTGGCCAGCGTGTCGACGGCGCCCCGCAGCAGCCGCGCGGAGGCGACGAGGTACTCGGACAGCATCGGGTTCTGCTTCTGCGGCATCGTGCTCGATCCGACGCGCCCGTCGGCCGTCCCCTCCGCGAGTTCCCCGAGCTCGGTGGCCTGGAGGCGGATCACCTCGGCCGCGATCCGCTCCGAGCACGCACCGACCTCGGCCAGCGCGTGGGCCACGTCCCGGACGCGGTCGCGCGCGGCGAACCACGCGACGTCCGGGCGCCGCAGGCCGAGTCGCTCGCAGAACGCGGCGAGCACGGCGTCGGCGTCGGTGCCGAGGCTGGCCAGCGTGCCGCCGCCACCCCCGAGCTGCGCCACCGAGATCGTCTCCCGCGCCGCGAGCAGACGAGCCTGCGCGCGGGCCAGCTCATCCGCCCATCCGGCCGCCTTGAGGCCGAAGGTCATCGGCACGGCCTGCTGACCGTGCGTTCGCGCCGGCATCGGCGACTCGGCGAACTCGCGCGCCAGCCGCAGACACTCCTCGCGGGCGGCGGCGACCCGATCGATCAGCCATGGGAGCGCATCGCGGATCTGGAGCACCATGCCGGTGTCCATGATGTCCTGGGTGGTGGCCCCCCAGTGGGCGTAGGCGCCGTGCTCGCCGCAGCGCTCGGCGAGCGCGCGCACGACCGGCACGAGCGGGTGCTGCGAGCGCTCGATCCCTCGGTGCAGCCCGGCCATGTCGTAGTGCCCGACGTCGGCCTCGAGCGCGATCCGTTCGGCGGCTGGGCCCGGGATCACCCCGACGTCGGCCTGCGCGCCGGCCAGCGCCGCCTCGGCGGTCAGCCAGGCCTGGACCATCGAGCGCGTGTCGAACGCCTCGCGCATCCGGGCGCTGCCGAACAGGTCACGAAACAGCTCGCAGTCGAGCGTCGTCGGCACCTCACCACTCCCCGCCGTTGAGGGCGATCACCTCGCCGGTGATGTAGCTCGCGTGAGCGGAGCTGAGGAAGGCGATCGCCGCGGCGACATCGTCGACCTCGCCGATGCGCCCCACCGGAGCAACCAGCTCTTCCTCGAGCCCGGCGATCATCTGCGTGCGGATGTTGCGCGGCGCGACGACGTTCGCCGTGATCCCGCGCGCGCAGTGCTCGCTGGAGATCGACTTGGTGAACGCGATCACCGCGCCCTTGGAGGCGGCGTAGTGCGCGCAGGCCATGTCGCCGCCGTCGACGCCGGCCATCGACGAGACGGTCACGACGCGGCCGTAACCGCGCTCGCACATCGCCGGCAGCACCTCGCGCACGCACGTGTAGGTGCCGGTGACGTTGACGTCGAGTGTCCGCCGCCATTCCGGCAGCTCGAGCTGGTCGAACGGCGTCGGCGTGAAGATCCCGGCCGAGGTCACGACGATCGAGGTCGGCCCCAGCTCCGCCTCCGCCGCGGCGATGCCGGAGGCCACCGAGGCGGGGTCGGTAACGTCCATGGCCACCCCCAGCGCTCCCGGAATGTCGGGCTCGTCGAGATCGAACGCCGCCACGCCGGCCCCCAGCGCGACGAACGTCTCGGCCACCCGCCGTCCAATCCCGCGCGCGCCGCCCGTCACCAACGCGACCCGGCCGTCGAACCCTTGCAGCGAGAGCTTCGTGCTGTCGTGGTCGAGCATGGGCCTGGGATCAGGAGGGCGTGGCGCGATGCGGCCGCTCGCAATCCACGCAATCGATTGCCTAGATGGGGAGCCTACATGATCCGGGCCGCGGCCTGCGAGAACTCGGCCAGGGCGTCAGGGTCGAGCTCGATCCCGAGCCCGGGGCGCTCGGGCAGCGGCAGCGTGCCGTCCGGACCGAGCACGAGCTCGTCGTGGACCAACTCGCGGCGGAGCCTCGATTCGGCCACGTCGGGTGGCACGAACTCGAAGAACGGCAACTGCGGCGTCACCGCGGCGAGGTGCGCCGTCGCCGCGACGGTGATTCCGGTCTTCCAGCCGTGCGGCACGACCATCAGGTCATGCTCGGCGGCGAGCGCCGCGACGCGCCGCGCCTCGGTCAGGCCGCCGACGCGGCCCACGTCGGGCTGGAGGACGTGCAGCGCTCCGCGGTCGGTGAACGCGCGGAACTCGAACCGGGTGGCGAGCCACTCGCCGGCCGCGACCGGCACGGGCGAGCGCGCGGCCAGCTCGGCGTACCCCTCGATGTCATCGCTCCACAGCGGCGTCTCGATGAAGAACACATCGTGCTCGGCCCACGTCTCGACGACCGCGAGCGCCTCGCGCCAGTCGTCCCATCCGTAACCGACGTCGACCATGATCGAGAAATCGGGACCGGCGGCGCGCCGCACGGCGGCGATCACGTCGACGAGCTTGTCGTCGGGGACGGACAGCCCCGTGTGCCGGTAGGGCCCGCGGGTGAGCAGCTCGAGTTTGGCGGCGCGAAAGCCCTGCTTGGAGGCCTCGATCGCCTGGCCGCCGAGCGCCTCGGCGAACTCCTCCCAGTCCGAGCCAGCGTTCGGGAGGAGCGACGCGTATGGGATGAGCCGGCTCTCGGGCCGCTGCTCACCGAGCAGGCGCCACGCCGGGACCCCGGCCGCCTTGCCCGCGATGTCCCATAGCGCCATGTCGACCGCGCCAAGAGCGTGGACGAGCGCGCCGCGGCGTCCGGTCATTGCCGTGCCGACGTAGAGCTCCTCCCAGCGGCTGGCCGGGTCGGTTGGGTCCATGCCGATCAGCATCGCCGCGATGCCGCGGTCCATCGTGTGGGTCCCCGGCGCCTCGATGCACGCGCGCGCCACCCACGCGTTCAGGTCGGTTTCGCCGATCCCGACGAGACCCTCGTCGGTTTCGAGCTCGACGACGATCGTGTCCTGGTTGGAGCTCGTGGCCTCGACGTCGTATCCGGGATCGAGCAGGACGTGGCACTTGACGGCGGTGATCTTCATGACGTTGCCTCGCGGTGGTCGTGGTAGAGGCGAGCGACCTCGTCCGCCATCAGCGGCGGTTCGCATCGCTCGCGAAGGGCGCCGGTCAGGAACTCCCCGGCGGCGCGCTGAAACTCTGGCCACCACGGGTCGCGGGGCCGGACCTGACTCGCATCGAGCGTCGGGAGCACCGCGGCGAACAGCGGGTCGCCGCCCGGCGCGGCCCAGGCGGAGCGGGTGGCGGGCTGACCGCCGGCCGAGCGCACGAAATCGAGCTGCACCTTCGGCGAGCCGAGCCAAGCGGCGAGGCGTGCCGCGCCGGCGGGGTCGGCGGTGCCCGACAGGACCGCCGCGCCGACGCCGCCCAGGATCGAGCCGGGCGGCCCGTCCGGCCGGGCCCTTGGCGCCGAACGCCACTCGACGTCGTAGCCGACGTACGCGTAAACGAGAGGTACGCAGACCAGTTCGCCGGCGGCGAGCCGGTCCAGCACCTCGGGGGGCTCCCAGTCGAACGCATTCGGCGGACCCGACGCGGCCAACGAAGACAGCGCGCGCGAAGCCCAGCGAAGCGTCTCGGATCCGGCGAGCGTGGGGCCATCAGCGATGGGCTCCCGCGCGGCGATCAGCGACAACAGCGCCGAGATCGCGTGGGCCGGCGTGAGCGGCAGGGCAACCCGGCCCGGTCGGTCCCGAGCCAGCGCGACGACGTCATCCCACGTGGCCGGTTCCGGCAACGGCAACCGCGCGCCGTCGCCGGCAAACCCCCGAACCGCCATCGCCTGACAGGACGCGTCGACCGCGACCGCCCAGTGTCTCCCGGCAAACCCGTACGAGGCGTGCGAAGCCCCCGCGGAATCGGCGGCCAGCGCCGCGAGTTCGTCCAACTCGAGCAGATCGTCGAGCGCGAGGATCGCCCCGTCGCGCGCCGCGCGGCCGATGTGCGGGTGGTCGATCAGCACCAGGTCGGCGCCCGCGGCGCTCGGAACGTCGTCGCCGAAGGAGCGCAGCGAGCGTGTCTTGATCGCGAGCGGCTCGCCGGTCAGCCGCTGCCAGGCCTCGCTGCTCGCGACGAGAGGCAGCGTGGCGCGCGGGTGATCCCAGGCGAGGACGCCGAGGCTCACCGCGACCGCGACAGCACGTCAGGGGCTGCGCGCGTCACGCGCCCGGCAGGGTCTCGACCACGTAGAGGTTGGCCGTCGTCCCGCCGTCCACGGTCAGCTCGGTGCCGGTGATGTGCCGCGCGTCGTCGGAGGCCATGAACGCCACAGCGGCGGCGATCTCGTCGGGCTCGGCCATGCGCCGCTGCGGGACGCGGGCGAAGCGCGTGGTCATGTGCTCGTACATCTCGTCGCCCACGTAATCGCGCGTGAGCGCCGTCGCCACGTAGCCGGGGTTGACGATCGTCGAGCGGATCCCGTGCTCGGCGAGCTCCGTCGCCATCGTGCGGTTCAGCCCGCGCAATCCAGCCTTGGCCGCGTTGTAGGCGACCTGGGTCCCATCGGCGCCGAGCGCGTCGATCGAGGCGATGTGGACGATCGCGCCGCCGCCGCCCCGGGCCATCACCCTGGCCACGCGCTGTCCGCACAGGAACGGGCCCGTCAGGTTCACGTCGAGGACGCGACGCCACTCGGCCTCCGGGAACTCGAGGAACGCGCAGTCGTGATCGATCCCGGCGTTGTTGACCAGCACGTGGATTTGGCCGTCCCAGCGCTCCTCGGCGGCGGCGACGATGCGGTCGACGTCGGCCGCGCTACCGACGTCGCCGGCCTGGTGCCAGGCCTTGCCGCCGCCGTCGCGGATCGACTCCGCCACCGCGGCGACGTCCCCCTCGGTGCGGGAGATCACGAGCACGTCGGCGCCCTCGGCGGCGAACCGGCGCGCGGTCGCCTCGCCGATCCCGCGCCCGCCCCCCGTGACGATCACCTTCCGGCCCTCGAACCTCAAGCGGTCCGTCCCGCGGTGCTCACGCGTCGACCTCTTCGGGCTCGTCGTACCAGCGCTTGCGATCTCCGATCCGGTCGCGCAGCCGCCACCCGCGCGATTTGGGCTCGGCGTCGATGCGGTCCCACAGACGGTCGAGCCGCTGGTTGATCGTCGCGCGCTCCTCCTCGGCGATGTCGTAGCTCGCCAGGCCCTCGCGCACGCGGTCGAAGTTCATCTTGCAGGTGCGCCACAGCCCCCAGTCCTCGGCGCACAGCTTCGCGACCCGGTTCGCGTTGATCGTGTCGCCGTCGTCATCGCCGACGTCGTGGTGGTGGAGGATCGCGACGATGTCGCGCAGGTCCTTCTCGTTCATGCTGACGATCTGGAGCTTGGTCAGGAGCAGCTCGGCGAGCGGCAGGGTCATCGGGTCGTGCGTGATCCGATCGGTGATCGGGATCTCGTGGCACATGCGGAAGGCGCCGACGAACACGTCGAGCTGGCGCTGGTTGACGAGGTCGTGGAACAGCAGCCGCTCGTGCCCATTCATCGCGTTGAACTGCGCCTGGGGCTCGTACCCCATCTCCTCGAGGAAGCGGACGACCTGCTTCCCACGTCCCTTGAGCGTGACGAAGTCGATGTCCTTGTACTCGCGCGAGAGCCCGGGATGGAACGCCTCGTCGACGCGGATCCGGACGGCGAGCCCGCCCACCAGACGGAGCGGCACGTCCTGGTCGTAGGCGGCGCCGGCGAGCCGGCGGGCCTCGTCGAGGATCTGCGGCAGGGGTTCCTGGACCGCCATTACGCCGCCTGCACCGTGGGTGCGTTGCGCGCAGCAGCGATGAACTCCTGCACGGCGTCGCGGTTCAGCTCGAAGCCCAGCCCCGGCCCGGCGGGGAGTCCGAGGACGCCGTCTTCGAAGCTCAGCGAGTCGTGGACGAGCTCCTTGCGCAGACGCGACTCGCACAGCTCGGCGGGGAGGAACTCGAAGAACGGCATGTGCGGGGTCACCGCGGCCAGCTGCGCCGCGACGGCGACCGAGATTCCGGTCTTCCACGCGTGAGGCACGACGAGCACGTCGTGCTCGGCCGCCATCTGCGCGACCCGCCGCGCCTCGGTGAGGCCTCCAACGCGCCCGATGTCGGGCTGCGCCACGTCGACGCACCCGCGCTCGAGTAGCGGCGCGAACTCGTGCCGCGTGCTCAGCCACTCGCCCTGTGCGATCCGCACCGGCGAATGTCGCCGGAGCTCGGCGTAGCCGTCGAGGTCGTCCGGCCACAGCGGCGTCTCAAGGAAGAACACGTCGTACGGCGCGATCGCCTCGGCCGCGCGCAGCGCCCGCTCCACCGAATCGAACGCGTACTGCACGTCGACCATCAGCGTCATCTCAGGCCCGGCGGCGTCGCGCACCTCCCGCACGACGGTCTCGATCCACTCGTCCGGGCCCTGCAGCCCCTTATGCGCATACGGCCCCGAGAACGTGGCCTCGAGCTTGGCCGCGGTGAATCCGATCCGGCGGGCGGTCGTCGCCCAGTCAACCATCGACTCCACGTAAGCGTCGAACGACGACACCTCGGGCTGGAGCGAGGCGTAGGGGGTGAGGAAATCGTGCGCCGGCGCGCCCAGGAGCTGCCACGTCGGGACGCCGGCCGCCTTGCCGGCGAGGTCCCACAGCGCGATGTCGAGGGCGCCGATCGCGTGGACAACCGCCCCGCGCCGGCCGGTCATCGCGCTGCCCACGTAGAGCTCGTCCCATAGCGCGACGGGGTCGGTGGGATCGCGCCCGATCAACATCGCCTTCAGCCCGCGGTCCATCGTGTGCGTGCCGGGCGCTTCGATGCACGCCCGGGCCACCCAGGCGTTCAGGTCCGTCTCGCCGATCCCGACGAGCCCCTCGTCGGTCGTGATCTCGACCAGGATCGTGTCCTGGGCCGAGCTCGTCGCCCCGATGTCGAAGCCGGGGTCGAGCAGGACGTGGGTGGTGACGTCGACGATCCGCATCCGGCTCAGACGCGCGAATAGGCGCCGTCGATCGAGATGTTCGCTCCAGTCAGGAACTGCGCCTCGTCGGCGCACAGGAACACGCACGCATCCGCGACCTCTTCGACGGCCCCGAACCGGCCGATCGGATGACGCCCGAGTAGCTCGCGCTCGAACGCCCGGCCGTCGTTCATCGCCTCCATGACCGTGTCGTGCAGCTCGGTGCGGATGGCGCCCGGCATCAGCGTGTTGGAGCGGATCCCGCGCGCCCCGTACTCGACCGCGATGTGATCGGAGAGCATGTTCAGCCCGGCCTTCGAGATGTCGTAGGCGCAGTCGCCTGCCCACACGGTGATCGCGCAGACGCTCGACATGTGAACGATCGCGCCGCGGAACGGCGGGTCGTTGCGGAGCATGTGAGGAATCGCCGCGCGCGCCAGCAGGAACGGGCCACGCAGGTTCGTGGCGAGAATCTGGTCGAACTCATCGACGTCCCAGTCGGCAACGTCGTGCCACTCGGTCGCGTCGATGCCGGCGTTGGAAACGAGCGCATCGAGCCCGCCGAGCGACTCGACGGACGACGCGACGACGGCGTCGGCCCCCTCCGCCGTGGAGACGTCGCCGAACGCCGCGAACGCCTCGCCTCCGACCGCGCGGATCTTCTCGACGGTGTCCTCGGTCCGCTCCCGGTCGCGTCCCGCGCAGACGACTCGTGCCCCCTCGGCGGCGAACCGGTGCGCCACCGAGCGGCCAATGCCGCTCGACGCCCCCGTCACGAGCGCACGCTTTCCTAAGAGTCGACCGCTACTGGACAAACGATTGCCGATCCTATGCGCCGATCGGATCGGGGTCAAGCGCGTCGGCCGCGAGCATGGCACCGCCGGGGCCGTCGTCTTCGTACGCGGGCAGGACGACGACTCGGCCCGCCTCGCCCGACGCGGTCATCGCGACGGCCTCGTTGATCTCCTCGAGCGCGAACCGGTGGGTGACGAGCGCGTCAAGATCGAGCATGCCCGCGACCGCCAGCCGCGCGAGCTGCGGGATGTGCAGGGCGGGTACGCCGGCACCGAGGTTCGAGCCGAGGATCGTGTGCTCGAACTGGGTCGCCGCGTACACGTCGAACCCGGCCTTGCGTCCCATCGGGGGCTGCCCGATCAGCACCGTGGTGCCGCCGTCGCGGACGCTGGCGAAGGCCTCCTCGGCCACCTCCGGCCGACCCAGAGCCTCGAACGCGTAGTCGACGCCGTCGCCGCCGGTGATCGCGCGGACCTGCTCGACGGGATCGCCCTCACCGGGATCGACCACGTGCGTGGCGCCGAGCTCGGTGGCGAGGGCGCGCTTGAACGGCACCGGGTCGACGGCCACGATCGGGAGCGCGGAGACGAGGCGGGCACCGAGCACGGCAGCCAAGCCGACGCCGCCGCAGCCGAACACCGCCACCGCCTCACCGGGCCTGACCCCGGCGCGACGGGTCACGCTGAGTACGCCGGTGGTCACCCCGCAGCCGAGCAGGCAGCCGACGACCGGGTCGAGCGCGTCGTCGACGGCCAGGGCACCGTCGGCCGGCACGACCGCGTGGGTGGCGAAGCTCGAGACATAGGCGAGATGGTGGACGGTGTCGCCGTCGAGTGAAAGGCGGCTCGTTCCATCGCGCAGGAAGCCGCTGTCCAGCCCGTCGGCCGCGTCCAGGCACAGGTTCGAGCGACCGGCCAGGCACATCCGGCAGCGCCCGCAGGCGGGGGAGAACGTGAGGACGACCGACTCGCCGATCCGGGCGCGGTCGACGCGGTCGCCGACCGCCTCGATCTGTCCCGCGCCCTCGTGTCCGAGCACGATCGGCAGCGGCGTCGGCCACTTGCCGTCGATGTAGGAGAGGTCGCTGCGGCAGATCCCCGTGGCCAGGATCCGGACCCGGACCTCGTCGGGGCCCGGTGGGGCCAGCTCCAGGTCGCGCACCTCGAGCGGGTTCCCGGGAGCCCGCATGACCGCAGCGCGGATTTGCACTACAGATCCGCTCCGGCGCCCGCGGATGCGAGCGGTTCAGCGGCCGCCAACGCGACCCCCGCCGGCAGCGCGGGAGGGGCGAGTCCTGCCGGGGGTGCCGTCGACGCGCGCAGGACGAGCTCGGGCGCCGTCATCACCTCGAGGTCGTGCGGCGGCTCGCCGTCGATCTGCGCGGCCAGCGCCCCGATCGCGGCCCGGCCCAGTTCTCCGAGCGGCATCCGGATCGCGGTCAGCGGAACCTCGAGGAAGTCGGCCAGCGGGTCGTCGTCGTAGGTGACGATTGACAGGTCGTCGGGGACGCGTACCCCGTTGCGTCGTATGCATGCGAGCGCGCCGATCGCCTGGTTGAGGTTCGAGACGTACACGCCGGTCGGGCGTGAGCGCGACTGGAGCAGGCGGCCCATGGCGTCGAACGCTCCGCGCTCGTCGAAGGGGGACTCGACGAGCGCCGGCAGGGGGAGACCGGCCGACACGACGGCGTCGGCGAACCCGGCCGCGCGCCGGCTGGCGGTGTCCAGCCCGAGTGGCCCGGCGATCTGGGCCAGGG
>DATBYI010000687.1:0-3246 GCA_036513815.1 Solirubrobacteraceae bacterium | reverse complement strand
CCGGCCCGCTCGAGCGCCACCAGCGCGGCGTGGGCGCGGTTCGGCCGCTTGTCTTCGAGGGTCTGAAAGCGCTGGCCGTAGAAGCCCCAGAAGCGCGCCGGGTCTCGCCGGAACACGTCGATGTGGGCGACCTCCATCGGGTTGACGTTGGCCCACAGCCCCGTGCCCGGCGAGCGGAAATCGGGAATCCCCGACGGAACCGAGATGCCGGCGCCGGTCAGGGCGACGACCGAGCCCGCGTCGCCGATCAGCTGGGCGAGTCGCCCGGCGGGAGTATCGGCCGTGGCCACAACACCAGAGAGTAGGCTCCATCCGATGGCCGAAACGCTCCCCGAGAACATCGAGCCTTACCCGAGGATCTCCTCCAAGGCCTACGAGCACCCGGCCGACCGCGCGGCCACCGCAGCGCTCAAGGCCGTTCCGATGCTCGACACGGTCGTTCGCAAGCTGATCGAGTGGGGCTACGAGCGCGCGCTCCGACAGGCGTTCCTCGGCAACGCGGTGCGCGTCGGCGAGAACCAGCTCCCCGAGCTGTGGTCCTCGCAGGTCGGCGTGTGCAAGATCCTCGACATGCCCGAGGTCTACGACCTGTACGTGACCTGGGGCGTGATGGGCGGGGCCCAGGCGATCGGCGCGGGCCAGCCGATGGTGGTGATGAGCTCGGGGTTGTTGAGGAACCTCGGCCCCGGCGAGCAGCGCGTCGTCCTCGCCCACGAGATCGGCCACATCCTCTCTGACCACATGCTCTACATGACCGCGTTGAACATCCTCGTCGCCGTGCCGCTGAGCATGCCGTTCCCGGTCGGGCTGCCGCTGCGCGCCGTCCGCGCCGTGCTCCTCGAGTGGTACCGGGCGGCCGAACTCAGCGCCGATCGCGCCGCCACCCTGGCCGTGCGCGATCCGCGGATCGTGTGCCGGACGTTGATGGTGCTCGGTGCCGGGATGCCAGCGGACCAGCTCAATCTCGACGCGTTCATGACCCAGGCCATGGAGTACGAGCAGTGGGATGACCCGAGCGACCGCGTCCGGCGCTTCTTCGCCGAGATCGGCCGCACCCACCCCTACGCCGTCCGCCGCGTCTCCGAGGTCCTCAAGTGGGTGCAGAGCGGCGAATACGACCGGATCCAACGGGGCGAGTACCGCACCCGCGACCAGGAGGCCAACGTCCGCGAAGAGGCCGGGGACGCGGTCGAGTTCTACGCCGAACGGTTCCGCGCGATCTTCCGCGAGATGGGCGACAACATCACGACGCTCGGAAACCAGATGGGCGGCGTCGCCGAGCAGGTGGCCGACTGGATCCGCACGCGGAGCGGCGGTGCCGGCGGCGGCAACGGCGAAGACGACTAGCACCGCCGTCGCTCCGACGGTTGTGACTTGACTTGCGTGCCGGGGGGTATCACCCTCGTAGTGCAAGAAGTCGAGTTTTAGGCAGGGAAGGGCTCGATGTCGTTTTTCGAGGTGTCGCCGGGGAGTTTGTCCGAGGCTTCGGCGCTGTTGTCGGCGCCCGAGTTGGGGTTGCTGGGGTGTGGCGGGGCTGCGGCCGAGACGCCGGTGGCCGGTGTCTGGTCCGAGTTCGTCGATGCAGCCGATCGGGTGTCGAGGGATGCCTCTACGGGCCTGACGGGCTTGTCGCGGGGGTTGGGGTTGGCCGGGCGGGCGTATGAGATCGCTGATCAGTCCTCGGCGAGGTCGTTTGGGCCGTGAGCGCGCTGTCCTCTTCCTCGCTGCTGTCGGTTGGCTCGGTGCCGGGGGCCTCGTCGAGCGCCGGTGACCCCTTTGGCGGGGCGACGGCGTTTGGCTTTTCTATTCCGCAGGGGGATGTCGGGGCGTTGGAGTCGGCGGCGGCGAAGGCGGCGGGGGCGGCGCTGGGGTTCGGATCGCGGGCTGAAGACGTAAGCAGCGCGGTGGGCACGGCGTCGGCGGGTTGGGCGGGCTCGGCCGAGTCGGAGTTCGCCGGGTATGCGGGGCATCTGAGCTCGGTGCTCAGCTCGAACTCAGAGGTGATGGGACGGGCCAGCGAGGCCCTGTCGCGCTTCGCGCGTGAGCTCGAGCAGGCGCAGCAGGTCACGCGCCAGGCTGCGGCGCAGTGCGAGCAGTATCAAGGGGAGCTGGGCGCCCAGCAGGGGTTGGCGCAGGAGCACGGCGGGAACGCGCAAACGCTCTACGCGCAGGCCTCGCTCGCGGCGCACCCGCAGATGCAGGGGGATCTCGTCAAGCAGGCCAAGATCGAAGAGGGTCTCGCGCATCAGGCGGCGCAGGCCGCCGCGCAGGCCCAGCGGGAGTTCGACTTCTGGCAGAAGCGCGGCCGGGACGCCTACACCACCTACACCGAGCAAGCGGGAGCCGTGCGCGGCCAGATCTCCGGGCTGACCGGCGAGCTACGCCCTCCGCAGATCATCGGAGGTGGTGGCGCGCCCGTCCCGATCACCGTCACCCCGACGGACATGAAATTTGCCCGGGCGCTCATGCCGGCTATCTCCGCGGTGCCCTCCTCGGCGTGGGCCGAGGACCCCGGCGGCCGACTCGCCGCGCTGAACGACGGGCAGCCCCTGACCCCGGCCCAGGTTCTCGCCGTTTACGACGTCGCCAAGGAGGAGCAGTCCAATGGCCAGGGCAGCCTGATTGACGCCGCCGGCGGATTCGTCCACACCGCCAGCCTGGGGCTCGTCAGCTTCGGAAACCCCAACACGGCCCGCTACCGAGGCGGCGAGGACGCCGCCGTGGTCCCGATCGATCCGGACTCACTCGTGGTTGACGCCGACAGAACCGCCGTCACGGCTGTTTCCGACACCGCGTCGCGGCTTGACTACAGCCGGGGATTCGACACGGACCTCGAGAACTTCGCCCCCGGCACCGCCTCCGTGCACACCGGCCCCCTGGATGGCGACCTCACGCTCGTCCAGTATTACGACGGTGGCGGAGGCGGAAGTTACAAGTGGTGGACTTCGACGCACGACGCCAATGAGATGCCGACCGTTCCCGACGTCATGAACCAGCTCGCCCTCGAGCCGAAATGGGGAGAGCGCAATGCCGTGGCCGTCGCGCGCGTCCCCGAGGGCACCGACGTGACGATCATCCATGGTGAGGCCGCCCCGCAGGAAACCACGCCGGGTGGGGCCATCCAGTACCGCTTCAAGGACTTCGATGAGCGATGGATAGTGAAGAAGCGACCGCTCCCGTAATCGAGCACGTTCTCGAGATGCTCGAGCAGGCGCGGACGCTCGCGCGCGACGCGATCGCGGCGCG
>DATBYI010000686.1:0-2328 GCA_036513815.1 Solirubrobacteraceae bacterium | reverse complement strand
GCCATGGAGGTGGCCGACGGGATCCTCTCGCAGGGGTTCGAGCCGACGCCCTCGTTCGCGGCGTGCTCGGTGTGCGACTACCGGCTCGTGTGCCCCGCGGCTGAGGGGTAGCTTTGGGGGCGGCGTGGTCCGGCGTGGCGGCGTGGTCCGGCGTGGTCCGGCGTGGTCCGTGGCCGGCGCGGTCCGGCGTGGTCCGACCTGCATAACCCGTCACGCCACGCGATTCACCGAGGGGTGTGACGAGCTACGCATGCCCCACATGCACAGCACGTCACGGCTCGGCGCCGGCGGTCAGATTGTCGAGTTATGCATGCCGCCGACGGTTCCCGGGCGAGACCCAGGCCTCCGCCGCGACAGCTGTCGTTAGCCGCGCGCCGTGCCCGGCTCGTCGTCGCCGCGTTGGCGCAGGAATCGCTGAAGCTCGCGGGCGATCGTGTCGCCCGAGGGCAACGGGCCCTCCTGCTCGCTCAGCTCAGGCTCGGCGGCCTGCTCGAGCCGCTCGACGAACGCCTGCACGTCCGGGTCGCTCTGCACGGCGAGGTTGACCTGGCGGTCGTAGTCGGCGGTGGCCGACTCGAGGTCGGAGGCGTCGACGGCCACCTGCACCAGGCCCTCGAGTTTGCGCACGAGCGCGAGGGCGGCCTTCGGGTTGGGCGCCGCGGCGATGTAGTGCGGTACGGCGGCCCACAGGCTGGCCGAGGGCAGACCGCTGTCCTGGCAGGCGGCGTGGAGCACGCCGACGATCCCGGTCGGGCCCTCGTAGGAAGACCGGTTGAGGCTCAGGCGCGCGACGAGGTCTGAGTCGGTCGCCATTCCCGTGACCGAGATCGGCCGCGTGTGCGGGACATCGGCGAGCAGCGCGCCGAGGGTGACCACGAGCTGCGTGCCCAGCGCCTCGGCCAGCTCAGTGATCACGTGGCTGAACGTGCGCCAGCGGAAGGACGGCTCGTGACCGACGAGCAGCACCAGGTCGCGCGGGGCGCGCGGCACCCGGGCCTCGAACAGCTCGACCTCGGGCCACACGATCCGTCGGGCATGCCCGTCGATCAGCTTGACCTGCGGGCGCGTGCTCTGGAAGTCGTAGAACTCCTCGGGGTCGATCGTCGCGAACCGGCGCGCGCCGAGCGCGCCCGCCACGAATGTGATCGCGCTCGAGGCCGCGTCCGCCGCATCGTTCCAGCCCTTGAAGGCGCAGATCAGCGCAGGCGCCCTCAGCCCGTCGGGCCGATATTCCCATTGCAACGGCTGCATCCGACTCAGCGTAGATCATGGGGCCATGGACACGGGCGATTCCACCGCGGTGGCGATCAGCGGCCTGCGGCCGGGACAGGAGGTCAACGGCGTGTTCGCCTGCTCGCGCAAGGACCGCCTGTTCACGCGGAACGGCTCGCCTTACCTCGCCTTGGAGCTGCGCGACCGCAGCGGGTCGATCCCCGCCCGGGCGTTCCACGAGGCCGATGCCCTGTCCGGTCGCTTCGAGCGAGGCGACCTCGTCCGCGTGTCCGGGCGGGTCGAGCGCTTCCGCGACCAGCCGGTGGTCGAGGTGGTCGACATCGCGCGGGTGGTGTCCGAGCCCGGCGGCGCCGACGCGGGCGCCGTCGATCCCGCGTCGTTCCTACCGACGGCGTATCGCGACCTCGACGAGCTTGACGGGTTCCTCGAGCACCTCGCGGGTGAGGTGACCGACCGCCGGTTCTCCGAGTTTCTCCAGGGTTTGCTCGGGGACGCCGAGCTGCGAGCGGCCTGGCGCCTGGCGCCGTGCACCCGCGCTGGGCATCACGCCTACCTGGGCGGCCTGCTCGAGCACACGGTGGCGGTGGCGACGCTCGCGCTCGAGGTCTGCCAGCTGCACGTTCGACTGAGCCAGGATCTGCTGCTGACGGCGGCGCTCGTCCACGACCTCGGGCGGACGCGCGAGTTCGTCTACGGGGCCGAGATCGGGCTCTCCGACGAGGGTCGGCTGCTCGGCCATCTCGTTCTCGGCGAACAGATCATCACCTCGCGAGCGGCGGCCCTCGACGACGAGCGGCGCCTCGCGCTACTGCACTGTGTGCTCTGCCACCACGGACCGTCCGCAGCCCCCGGCGGCCGCTTCGGCTCGGTCGAGGCGCTGACCCTCTACCGGCTGAATGCGCTCGACGCGAGCGTCAAGGGAGCGTTCGAGCACGGCCTCGGCCTCGAGGTCGGGCCGCGGTCCGCCGCCTAGATCCGCCGCGTAGGATCACCCCCGGCGCGGCACGGGCCTGGTGGCCCATCCAGTCTTCAAAACTGGCAGGGCCGGGCAGCCCCCGGCTTGGAAGGTTCGATTCCTTCGCCGCGTCGTGACTG